>NZ_JARWBG010000060.1:0-36315 GCF_029846775.1 Streptomyces chengmaiensis | reverse complement strand
CGCCCTGAACGCCGCCGTCGAGGCCGGTCGTCTCGTCGACGTCACCCCGGACTCCGTCGCGGCCGACTCCCTCGGCGCACGCCGCGCCTCGGCTGCGGCACTGCACGCAGCCCAGCAGGACCGGGTGCACTCCGTGACCGTGCCGGACGAGGAGATCATCCGCGCCCGCCGGGCGCTGTGGGACCATCGCCGACTCGCCGTCGAGCACGGTGCCGCTACAGCGCTGGCCGCGCTCACGGCCCCGATTGGCGGCCACCCCGGCCGCACCCTGCCCGAGCAGGTGGGTGTCCCGTCCGGCGGCTACCGCCCGCAGAGTGGGGAGCGGGTAGCCGTAGTCCTGTGCGGAGCGAACACCGACCCCAGCGACCTGGCCCACAAGCCTGAGCACTTCGCATGAGCGACACGATGCTGACCCCTGCAGCAATGCGGACGGATGCCGAGCAGCTGCTCACCCCCGACGCGGACGCACCGGCGGACGACGGACTGAGCGAGCTGACCCTGCGGATGCGTGGGCACATCATGCAGCTCATCCCCGCCCTGGAGGATGGGATCGTCGTCCACCCGCGCAACGATGACGCTCTGGCGGAAGCGATCGCCGGAGTCGCGCGGGCACACCGGCGACTCGCTGTGGAGGCCCCGAACGGCAGCCTCACCCAGGCCGTGGCCCACGCGCAGGGCCTCGCCCGCACGGTCGTCGCCCTCACCGAGCACCTGGCCGCACTGGAGGGCCCGCGATGAGCAAGGGTGTCCGCTTCTGCGACTGGTGCAGCCGACCCATCCGCGGCGAGGCCGAGACCATCATCCCGTTCTCCGCCTCCGGCGCCCGCCCCAACAGCTACCGGCACAAGAAGGGCGACCCCGAGTGTCAGCCCCGCCGGGACCCGGGCATGCTTCGCCCCCGCGGGCGCTGAGCCCCTGCCCGCTGCCGCGACTACGGCGAAGCGGCGGCGGGCAGGCACCACGGCCCCGCGCAGGCCAGCCGGGGCTGTAGCGTCGCGAGCTGGCGACGCTGGAGCACACCAGGAGCGCGAACCCCGGACCGGCTGCGCCTGTCGCAGACAAGCCGGGGTTCCTTCACGTCTTGATCGTTTGCGCTTCGGTTGAGCATCGGCTGAGCTAATGATCTTTACCGTCCCCGATACGCCACTGAGCCCAGGTCGGATACCTTCTGACCTGGGCTCTACCAGTAGGCCGTGTGGGACTCGAACCCACAACCAACGGATTAAAAGTCCGCTGCTCTGCCAATTGAGCTAACGGCCCGCGAAACAGGCACCCGTGCAGCATAGCCGGACTGGTCGCGCGAGCCGATCGGGTATCGGATCTTCGCCGGGCGTGAAGGGGCAAACGGGCGGACGGGCCGGGCGCACCAAGTGCGCCCGGCCCATCTGTCACTGTCCGGAGTGTACTTCCGGGTTTCCGCGTCAGCCGTTGCGCTTCCAGCGCGGCTTGTCGTCGCGGCGGCCGAAGGAGGAGCCGGAGTTGCTGCGGTGGTCGCCGCCGCGGTGGTCGTCACGACGGCCGTACGGGCGGTCGCTGTTGAAGCGGTGGCCGCCGCCGGAGGGACGGTCGTCGCGGCGGTCGCGGTTGAAGGGCCGGTCGCTGCCGCGGTGGTGGCCGGAGTGGCGCTCGTCGCGGCGGAACCCGCCACGCTCGTCACGGCGCTCGAAGGGGCGGCGGCCGCGGTCGTCACGGCGGTCGTCACGCCGGTCATCACGGCGGTCGTCACGGCGGTCGTCACGGCGGAACGAACCGCGGTCCTCGCGGCGGAACCCGCCACGGTCACCACGGTCATCGCGACGCTCGTCACGCCGGTCGTCACGCCGGTCGTCACGCCGGTCGTCACGCCGGTCGTCACGCCGGTCGTCACGCCGGAACCCGCCACGGTCACCACGGTCTCCGCGGTCGTCCCGACGGAAGGAACCGCGGCGCTCGAAGTTGCCGCGCTCGTCGCGACGGTCGTCACGGCGGTCGTCACGGCGAACGTCCCGGCGCTGCTCCCGCTCCTCGCGCCGCTCGACCGCCGCCGCGGCGGCCGCCGCCGCCTCGACCTCGGCCTCCGCGGCCTCGGTGACCTCGGCGACAGCCGTCTCGGGGTCCTCGCCCCGCTCGCGCGCCGCGCGGGCGACCAGGCGGTCGGCGTCCTCGCGGAGTTCCGCCGCACGGCGCTGGACGCGCTCGAGGCGGCGGGTCAGCTCGGCGACCTCGCGCTCGGCCTGCTTGGCGGCGTTGTTGGCGGAGTCGGCCTGGACCTCGGTCAGGGACCGCGCGCCGGTGATCTCGGCGACCTCCGGTTCGAAGGCGCCGCCCTGCCCGATGATGTGGCGCGTGGCGTCGACGCCCGCGTCCTCCATCAGACGGAAGATCTGCCGGCGCTGGTGCGGCAGCGACAGGGAGACGACCGTGCCGGACTTGCCGGCACGCGCCGTGCGGCCCGAGCGGTGCAGATAGTCCTTGTGGTCGCCGGCCGGGTCCACGTTCAGGACCAGGTCGATGCCGTCGACGTGGATGCCGCGGGCTGCGACGTCGGTGGCGACGAGCACGTTGACCTGGCCGTCCTTGAAGTCGGCCAGCGTGCGGGTGCGCGCGCCCTGGGTCATGCCGCCGTGCAGCGCGTCCGCCTTCACACCCGACTCACGGAGCTGCTCCGCGACCCGGTCCGCGCCCAGCTGGGTGCGGACGAAGACGATGGTGCGGCCCTTGCGGGCGGCGATGGCGGCGGTGACCGGGGCCTTGTCCTTCGGCTTCACGACGAGGACGTGGTGCGTCATGGTCGTGACGGCGCCGGCGGACGGGTCCACCTCGTGGGTCACCGGGTCCACCAGGTAGCGCTTGACCAGGGTGTCGATCTCGTCTTCGAGCGTGGCCGAGAACAGCAGACGCTGCCCGCCCTCCGGGACCTGGTCGAGCAGCTCGGTCACCTCGGGCATGAAGCCCAGGTCGGCCATCTGGTCGGCCTCGTCGAGGACGGCGATCTGGACGGACTCCAGGGAGCACGCGCCGCGGTTGATGATGTCCCGAAGCCGGCCCGGGGTGGCGACGAGGACGTCGACCCCGCGCTCCAGCGCGTAGATCTGGTTGCCCATGGACGTACCGCCGCAGACGACCTTCATCTTCAGGCCGAGGACGTCGCCGTACGGCTGGAGGGCGTCGGCGACCTGCATGGCGAGCTCACGGGTCGGGGTGAGGATGACACCGCGGGGCTTCTTCTTGTTGGTGTAGCCGCCGGCCAGGGTGGCGAGCAGCGGCAGGCCGAAGGAGAGCGTCTTGCCGGAGCCGGTGCGGCCGCGGCCGAGGATGTCCTTGCCGGCCAGGGCGTCCGGGATGGTCGCGGCCTGGATCGGGAAGGGGACGGTCACGCCGTTCTGCGCGAGCTTGCGGACGACGCCCTCGGGCAGGCCCAGGTCCCCGAAGGTGATCTGGGGCTCGGCGGGCGCACTCTCGGTCGCGGAGGCCTTCGGGGCCTCGGCGGCCGCGGCGGCGTCCGCCCCGGTCTCGGGCACGACGACGTGATCAGAACTGAATGCGGACATGCGAAATGCGAAACCTTCCGGAGTCTCGGCACGCGCCCAAACTCCGTGATTCGCAAATCGACCGCCTCAATGCGGTCAGCCACGGCCAGGGAGAGTACGCGCCACACGGCGCGCTCTTCGGCGCCGGGCGATGAATGGGATCAAACGATCTACCACCATACGCACCCTCCCCCCTCCGAGGCAAACCGGGTGCACAGTGCCCACGCCCGCTACGCGGGCCCCGGTTGCGGGGACGCCTCCGGCTCGCCCCTCATCCCGTCCCCCCGCTCGTCCACCGGGTGCATCGCCCCGGCATGCACCTCGGGCGCGGACGACGCGGTGGGCTCGTCGGTGGGCTCCGGCGAGGGGCCGGGGCTCGGCTCGGAGGGCGGTTCCGCAGGCTCGCTCGGGGGCTGGGACGGCGGGGGAGGCGGGGTCGACCCGCCGTCGTCTCCCTCGGTCGGCGAAGGCTTGCCCTTCGGCGGCATCGGCGGCTCTCCTCCTCTCCTGGGCTCCGACGGCGGGGAGGGCTCCGGGCCGCTGGGGCTGGGCGACACGGTCGCTTCCCTCTCCCCTTGTGCCTCTTCCTTCTCCGCCGCCTCGTCCTTCTCGCTTTTCCCACCGTGCTCATGGTCGGTGTACACCCGCCGGCCGCCCGGCGCCCCGTGTCCGCCGTCCGGCTCCGCGGCCGTTCCGCCCTGGTCCACGGAGGTGCTCGGCACCGGCTTCGCGTCGCCCTTGTCGTCGTCGCCGACGCTCATACAGCCCGCCGAGGCCGCGAGCGCCAACGAGGCGGCGATCCAGGCGGCCGTACGGCGGCCGGGGCGACCGGGGACTGACAACTGGCGCACAACGGCACCTCCGGAACGGGAGCAGGGGACGCGACTGCCCTGCCCAACTCCCCGCGCCCCGCAAGGGACACGCCCCACAGTCCACCCGTCTGCCCCACACGGAGACACCCGCCCGGATGACCGCCGTCCGGATGACCGCCGCCTGGATCGCCGTACCGAGCCGTCAACCCGTCAGCCAGCCCGTCAGCCCGTCAGCCCGCCTGCCAGCTCCACGCCCAGGAACACCGACCCCAGCCCGACGAGCAGCGACGCCGCCACATTCGCCGCCGCCAGGAACTTCCAGCCGCGCTCGGCCAGCCGGAGCGTCTCGTACGAGAAGGTGGAGTACGTCGTCACCGCTCCGCACAGCCCCGTCCCCAGCAGCGCATACGTCTGCGAGGACACCGACGCCCCCGCCAGCAGTCCGAGCACCAGCGAACCGCACGCGTTGACGGTGAACGTCCCCCAGGGGAAGACCGAGTCGTGGCGCAGCTGCACCGCACGGTCCGTCAGATAGCGCAGCGGCGCCCCGACCGCCGCGCCCACCGCCACCAGCAGCCAGTTCACGACGCCGCCGTCCTGGCCAGCACGGCCCGCGTCGCCGACGCCGCCAGCCACACCGCGGCGACCGCGCCCGCGACCGTCCCGCCCGCGTAGGCCAGGGCGGTGCCGGCCTCCTCGTGCTCCAGCAGCTCGGTGAAGTCCAGCGCGTAGGTGGAGAACGTGGTGAAGCCGCCCAGCACCCCGACTCCGAGGAAGGGCCGCACCAGCGGATGCGTACGCGTGCCGCGGCCGCCCTCGCTGACCAGTGCCATGAGCACCCCGATCAGACAGCAGCCCGCCACGTTGACCCAGAACACCGCCCACGGGAACGCCCCCGCCGGGGCCGGCCAGTGCATGGAGGCCGCGTACCGCGCCAGCGCCCCGACCGCGCCGCCCGCCGAGATCGCGCCCAGCACCTGCCACTTGTGCGCGCCGGCCGTCTCGGTGCGCTGTGCGGGCACATGGAGGTCGACATCGGGGTCGATGGCCTCCGAGACAGGGCCGTGGGCGTAGTTCGGGTAGCCCTCGTTCGAGTGACCCCCGGACCCGGATCCCATGGCTGTCATCCGTACCCCAGCGCGTGCAGCCGCTCGTCGTCGATCCCGAAGTGGTGGGCGATCTCGTGCACCACGGTGATCTCGGTTTCCGCTACGACGTCCTCGCGCGACTCGCACATCCGCAGCGTGGGGCCGCGGTAGATCGTGATCCGGTCCGGCAGCACACCCGCGTACCACTCGCCGCGGTCGGTCAGCGGAGTCCCCTCGTAGAGCCCGAGCAGCTCGGGGTCGTCCGCGGTCGGCTCGTCCTCGACGAACACCGCGACGTTGTCCATCAGCCGCGTCAGCTCCGGCGGAATCCGGTCGAGGGCCTCGGCGACCAGTTCCTCGAACTCCTCGCTCGTCATCTCCAGCACGTGGCCATTGTCACGTACGAGCCCCCTCGCGCAGGGCCCCGGCCCGCCTCTCCGCATGCTCTGCTGCATATCTGGGCATACGGGAGCAATGGACCGCGAAGCCTCCGAACGCCGTCCTCGCCGCCCCAACCCGAGCCGCCTGAATCCACGCCGTCCCCATACCGGCCGTCTCCATCCCGGCGGCCGGCGTCCCCGCCTTCCGCAGCCGCGCCGCGCGCAGCCGCCGGGCGGCCCTGCCCCGGGCCGTCTCAGGGGCCCGCTCGCCGGGCTCCGCCGGCGCTACCGGGCGGACCGCGCCGCCCCCGTCAGCTCCCTCGTCCACAGCCCGCACCCGTGGGCGAGCGCCCTGGGCATGGCGGCCGTGGTGCTGCTCGGCGCCTGGCTCGGGCTGCTGATCGTCGGCAGCGTGCACACCCCGGTGGGGCCGATGGACACCAGCATGACCCTGCGCCCCTCCGCGACCGGCGGCACAAAGATCAACGTCTCGCCGCTCGGCGCGCTGGAACTGGACTCCCACGTCGCCCCGATCCGCCTCGACGTGGACGTCGACCGGCTCGACCCGGTGCGCTCCCAGGCCCTGGTCGAGAACCCGGAGCTGATCTCCCGCCTCCAGGACGAGATCTCCCGCGATGTGAAGGAGGGCGCCACCGATCTGGCCGTACGCTCCTGCGTCGCCGTCGTCGTCGGCGCGACCGCGCTCGGCCTGGTCGTCTTCCGCAGCCCGCGTCGGGCCCTGACCGCCGGCGGCCTGGCGCTCGCCCTGCTGGCCGCGTCCGGCGCCGCCGCGTACGCCACCTGGAACCCCAAGTCCGTCCTGGAGCCCCGCTACTCCGGACTGCTCTCCTCCGCGCCCTCCGTCGTCGGCGACGCCCGCTCCATCATCAGCGAATTCGACGTCTACCAGAAAGAGTTGGCCCGGCTCGTGGCCAATGTGACCAAGCTGTACGAGGCCACCTCCACGCTCCCCGCGTACCAGCCTGACCCGGGCACCATCCGGGTGCTGCACGTCTCCGACGTCCACCTCAACCCCGCGGCGTGGCACATCATCGGTTCGCTGGTGGAGCAGTACGAGATCGACGTGATCGTCGACTCCGGCGACACCATGGACCACGGCGCGGCCGCCGAGAACGCCTTCCTCGACGCGATCCCCGGGCTCGGCGCGCCCTACGTCTGGGTCCGGGGCAACCACGACTCCCGCGTCACCCAGGAGTACCTCGCCGAGCTGAAGAACGTGCACGTCCTCGACGAGGGCGCCGCCATCGACATCGGCGGACTGCGCATCGCGGGCAGCGGGGACCCGCGCTTCACCCCGGACCGCTCCCAGGAGGACGGCGGCGACGCCGTCGAACGCATGGCCGGGATCCGGTTCGCCTCCTCCCTGCGCGACCAGGAAAGGGCGGGCACCCCGGTGGACATCGCGGTGGTCCACAACCCGCTCGCCGCCCGCGAGACCGACGGGACCGTTCCGCTCGTCCTGGCGGGTGACATCCACCGCCGCGAGAACGAGCTCCTCCCGTTCGGCACCCGCCTCAAGGTCGAGGGCTCGACGGGAGGCGGCGGACTGCGCGCGGTGGAGAAGGACGAGCCGGCGAAGGTCGAGGCCTCGGTGCTCTATCTGGACCGCGCGACCAAGCGGCTGCAGGCCTGGGACGAGATCACTCTGGGCGGCCTGGGGCTGACATCCGCGGAGGTGTCCCGCCATCTGGCGGAGGAGAACACCCCGCTGCCGACCCCCTCCCCCGGCCCCTCCTCGAGCCCCGCGTCGTCAGGCCCCGCGCCCCCTCCCGGCGAACCGTCCGGGTGACGGCTCCCCGCATCTATTCGGTTTGGTCAGGACCTAAATGCCGTAGTACAGTCTCGTCGTGCCCAAGGGCAGCGGTCAGGGCTTGACCGTCCCGAACCCCGCAAGGGGCAAAGGAGAAGCGGACCCCTTCGGGGGGAAGCGGAGTCACATGCTTCTCACGTCCCCTGGGGGCGAAAGAGCAGCGGCAGTACCCGCCCTCATCGTCTAGTGGCCCAGGACGCCGCCCTTTCAAGGCGGTAGCACGGGTTCGAATCCCGTTGGGGGCACGCAACACCGTGTGCGAGACTAGTCCCGCACCATGCTNACGCAACACCGTGTGCGAGACTAGTCCCGCACCATGCTTGGTCCTGTGGAGCAGTTTGGAGTGCTCGCCACCCTGTCAAGGTGGAGGCCGCGGGTTCAAATCCCGTCAGGACCGCTGCGACCCTCACCGGTCGCGCGGCTGGGTAGCTCAGTTGGTACGAGCGTCCGCCTGAAAAGCGGAAGGTCGCCGGTTCGACCCCGGCCCCAGCCACAACCGCCCTCACCAGGGCCCAACGCCCCCTCCGGGACACCGGAGGGGGCGTTTGCGTTCCCGCCGCGCCGACGCCGACGCCGACCTCCGCAGCCGCAGCTGCCGTGCAGGGCCCCGGAGAGCTCCCCCCCGGGGCCCTGGCGCACGGCGTTGTCAGGTGCGTTCGCGGCGGCGTCGGCCGCGGGCGGCGAGGGTGATCGCCGCGATCGCCACGGCGGCCGCGACGAGCAGCCAGTCCGGGACTGCGGCTCCCAGGCCCCGGGCCCATTCCTCAACCGCGAACGAGTCGTCGACCGACAGCAGGCCGGGAAGCGCCGTGGCGCCGTCGAAGACGAGGAAGAGGGCGCCCAGAACGATGAAGAACAGTCCGGACAACAGGGATGTGGTGTGCAGCTCCAGACGGCCCAGCCGGAAGGCGCGGCCCCGCAGCCACCGCCGCCGCCCCAGGTCGAGGCGCTCCCACAGCAGCGCCAGCAGGAACAGCGGCACCGCCATGCCCAGGGCGTAGACCGCGAGGAGCAGGCCTCCGTAGACCGGGCTGCCGCTGAGCGCGGAGACCGTCAGGACGCTGCCGAGGATCGGGCCGGCGCAGAAGCCCGCGAGGCCGTACACCAGGCCCAGGGCGTAGACGGAGACCGCGTTCACAGGGCGGATGCGGCCGGAGAGCTCGGCCATGCGGCGGGAGGCGAAGCCCAGCCCGAGGATCTGGAGCACGCCCAGCGCGATGATCAGCCAGCCGCCGGCCGCGACCAGCAGATCGCGGTTGCCGTAGAAGAAGCGCCCCGCGTAGGAGCCCGCCGCGCCGAGCGGCACCAGGGTGGTGGCCAGTCCCGCGTAGAAGATGCCCGTACGGGCCACGAGCCGGGACGCGGAGTCGACGGAGTACGCGAAGAACGCGGGGAGCAGCAGCGCGCTGCACGGGCTGAGCAGCGCGAGCAGGCCGCCCAGGAAGGCGGCCAGATATCCGATGTCGCTCACTTCGCCGCCGCCTGCTTCACCGCCGCCTCGATCACCTCGGCGAATGTCCCGGTCGGCTGGGCGCCGGCCAACGGCCGGCCGTTGACCAGGAACGACGGGGTGGACGTCGCGCCCAGTCCGTAGGCTTCGTCCCGGTCCTTCCGCACCGCCTGCTCCGCCGCGTCGCCGTCCCGGTCCTTCTCGAAGCGGTCGAGGTCCGCGACCCCGGCGGTCTCGGCGAGCTCCCTGAGACGGCCCGAGCCAAACCCCTTCTCCTTCGCCCCCTCGGCGTACGCGGCCTCGTGGAACTCCCAGAAACGGCCCTGCTGCCCCGCGGCCCAGGCCGCCCGCGCCGCCGCCTCCGACTCCTCTCCGAAGATCGGGAAGTTGCGCCACTCGATGCGCAGAGTGCCCTTCTCGACGTACTTCTTCACCAGCTCCGGCTCGGTGTCCCGGGCGAACTTCCCGCAGTAGCCGCACTTGAAGTCGGCGTACTCGATCAGCACCACGGGCGCGTCGGCACGGCCCCGGGCGAGCGGGTCCCCGGCATCGCGGCGGGCGAGCTTCTCCAGCTCCGGGTAGACGCCGGTCTGCGGGCCGGCGGAGGTGTCGGCGTCGGCTGCGGCGTTCCGGGAGGGCGAGGCGCCGGCGTCGGGGCGGGTTGCCGTGTACGAGGCGAAGCCGAGCAGCAGCGCGGCGGCGACGACGCCCGCGCCGATCGCCAGAGGTTTGCGGGAGGAAGCGCCGGAGCGGGCGCGGGAGGAGTTGCGGGAGGAACGGGAGGAAGCAGACATGGCGGTACTCCTGAGCGAAGGCCGTGACGGGTGCGTGGGGTGCGGTGCGGTACGGGCACCAGGCCGGCGGAACCGGGCCCGGTGGTACCGGGCGCGGCCTAAACGCGCAGGATGGACAGTTCCATGGGCGAGGGCGGGGCCAGTTGCGGAGCCCCGCGCTCCGGTGCGACGTCCGGCATGACCCCGGCCAGGCCGCCGGCGCCGGACGCGCCGTGGCCCGTCTGGTGCAGGGCCGGAAGCAGCTCCGAGCCGACGCCGCCGCGCGGCGGGGTCGCCGGGTGGGCGCCGTTGTCCTGGTCCTTGACGCCCTTGCGGCAACCGGGGACGTGCTGATCCATGAAGCCTTGTCCCGCGATCTGTCCCGCGACAGCCGCAGTCGTGCTCGTCACACCCGCGGAGGAAGCAGGAGAAGCGGGGGAAGCGGGGGAAGCGGAGGAAGCAGGGGAAGCAGAGAAAGCCGTGGAAGGGGCCGCGCCGGGCGAAGCACACAGGAGCAGCGCGAACACCGTGCCCAGAAGCACCGCCGCCGCCGTCGCCCCTGCCGGAACCCACCGGCCTCGGTGCACGCGGCTGACCGGCATGGACAGGGCTTCCTTTCGCTCAGGATCAGACAGGTCCGGACAGGATCAGGCGGGTCCGGACGGATCTGGTCCATACTGCCTCATCGCCTCAGCCCGCCCGTGCCTCAGCCCTGCCGGGCAAATTACGTTCGCCACCGCTTTCGCGCTGGTGCGATCCTGGGATCCGTATGTCTACTTCCTCTGTCGGCTTCGCCGACCTCAAGACCCTGCTGGCCGGAGCCTCGCTGCGCGACGCCCACCGCCTCGGCCGCCGTCTCGAGGGCGCCCGCCGCATCCGCAAGCCCGAAGCGCGGCAGGCCGTGCTGGCCGAGATCGCCGCCGAGGCCGAGAAGTCAGCCGCCCGCATCGCCGCGCGCGCCGCCCGCGCCCCGGAGGTGTCGTATCCCGAGCAGCTCCCGGTCAGCCAGAAGAAGGACACGATCCTGGAGGCGATACGCGACCACCAGGTCGTGATCGTCGCGGGTGAGACGGGCTCCGGGAAGACGACGCAGATCCCCAAGGTCTGCCTGGAGCTGGGCCGGGGCGTACGCGGCATGATCGGCCATACGCAGCCGCGCCGTATCGCCGCGCGCACCGTCGCCGAGCGCGTCGCCGAGGAGCTGAAGACCCCGCTCGGCGAGGCCGTCGGCTGGAAGGTCCGCTTCACCGACCAGGTGGACCAGGACGAGACCTTCGTCAAGCTGATGACCGACGGCATCCTGCTCGCCGAGATCCAGACGGACCGCGAGCTGCGCGCCTACGACACGATCATCATCGACGAGGCGCATGAGCGCAGCCTCAACATCGACTTCCTGCTCGGCTATCTCGCCCAGCTGCTCCCACGCCGCCCGGACCTCAAGGTCGTCATCACCTCCGCGACGATCGACCCGGAGCGGTTCTCCCGCCACTTCGACGACGCGCCGATCGTCGAGGTCTCGGGCCGTACGTATCCGGTCGAGGTCCGCTACCGGCCCCTGCTCGAAGAGGACGGCGAGGAGGCCGACCGGGACCAGATCACGGCGATCTGCGACGCCGTGGACGAACTGCAGGGCGAGGGCCCGGGCGACATCCTGGTCTTCCTCTCCGGCGAGCGCGAGATCCGCGACACGGCGGACGCCCTGATCAAGAAGAAGCTGCGCAACACCGAGGTGCTTCCGCTGTACGCGCGCCTCTCGCACGCCGAGCAGCACCGCGTCTTCCAGCCGCACTCCGGCCGCAGGATCGTGCTCGCCACGAACGTCGCCGAAACCTCCCTGACCGTCCCGGGCATCAAGTACGTGATCGACCCCGGGACAGCCCGCATCTCCCGTTACAGCCACCGCACCAAGGTGCAGCGGCTGCCCATCGAGCGGATCTCGCAGGCGAGCGCCAACCAGCGCAAGGGACGCTGCGGCCGCACCTCCGACGGCATCTGCATCCGGCTGTACGCGGAGGAGGACTTCCTCGCCCGCCCGGAGTTCACGGACGCGGAGATCCTGCGCACGAATCTGGCCTCCGTCATCCTCCAGATGACCGCGGCCGGGCTGGGCGACATCGAGAAGTTCCCGTTCATCGACCCGCCGGACCACCGCAACATCCGCGACGGCGTCCAGCTGCTTCAGGAGCTGGGGGCGCTGGACGCCAAGCAGAAGGATCCCGGCAAGCGGCTCACACAGCTGGGGCGCAAGCTCAGCCAGCTGCCGGTCGACCCCCGGCTGGCCCGTATGGTCATCGAGGCCGACCGCAACGGCTGTGTGCGCGAGGTCATGGTCATCGCGGCTGCGCTGTCGATCCAGGACCCGCGCGAGCGGCCCTCCGACAAACAGGCGCAGGCCGACCAGCAGCATGCCCGCTTCAAGGACGAGACGAGCGATTTCCTCGCCTTCCTCAATCTCTGGCGCTATGTCCGCGAGCAGCAGAAAGAACGGGGCTCGTCCAGTTTCCGCCGGATGTGCAAGCAGGAGTATCTGAACTTCCTGCGCATCCGCGAATGGCAGGATATCTACTCGCAGCTGCGCACGGTCGCCAAGCAGATGGGCATTCATCTCAGCGAGCAGGACGCGTCCGACCAGCAGGTGCATGTGTCGCTGCTCGCGGGACTGCTCTCCCACGTCGGGATGAAGGACGTCCAGAAGGCCGGGGTGGAGGGCGGGAGGAGCACAGCGAAGAACGAGTATCTGGGTGCGCGGAACGCCAAGTTCGCCGTCTTCCCCGGTTCTGCGCTCTTCAGGAAACCGCCGCGCTTCATCATGTCGGCGGAGCTGGTGGAGACCTCGCGGCTGTGGGCCCGGGTCAACGCGAAGATCGAGCCGGAGTGGGTCGAGCCGCTCGCCCAGCACCTGGTCAAACGCACATACAGCGAGCCGCACTGGGAGAAGGACGCGGCGGCCGTGATGGCGTACGAGAAAGTCACGCTGTACGGCGTGCCGATCGTCGCGCAGCGCAAGGTGAACTACGGCCGGATCGACCCCGAGATCTCCCGCGAACTTTTCATTCGCAATGCCCTGGTCGAGGGTGACTGGCGGACCCATCACAAGTTCTTCGCGGACAACAGAAAGCTCCTCACCGAGGTCGAGGAACTGGAACACCGCGCCCGCCGCCGGGACATCCTGGTCGACGACGAGACGCTGTTCGACTTCTACGACCAGCGGGTGCCGGAACACGTCGTCTCCGGCGCGCACTTCGACTCCTGGTGGAAGAACAAGCGCCGCGAGGAGCCGGAGCTGCTCGACTTTGAGCGCGAGATGCTCATCCGCGAATCGGCGGAGACGGTCACCAAGCATGACTATCCGGACTCCTGGCGCCAGGGCCGGCTGAAGTTCAGGGTGACGTATCAGTTCGAGCCGGGCGCGGACGCGGACGGCGTGACCGTCCACATTCCGCTCCAGGTGCTGAACCAGGTCACGGACGAGGGCTTCGACTGGCAGATCCCGGGGCTGCGCGAGGAGGTCGTCACCGAGCTGATCCGTTCCCTGCCCAAGCCGGTGCGGCGTCACTACGTGCCCGCGCCGAACTACGCCAAGGCGTTCCTGGACCGTGCCGAGCCGCTCCAGGAGCCGCTGACGGCGACGCTGGCGCGCGAGCTGCAGCGGATGGTCGGCGTGCCGGTCGAGGCCGGGGACTTTGACCTCTCCAGGGTCCCGGACCACCTGAAGATCAGCTTCCGGATCGTTGACGAGCGCCGCCGCAAGCTGGCCGAGGACAAGGACCTGGAGGCCCTGAAGCTCCGGCTGAAGCCGAAGGCCCGTCAGGCCCTGTCCAAGGCCGCCGCAGGGGCCGCCACGCGCTCCGGCGGGGCCGTCGAGCGCACGGGGCTGACGGACTGGACGATCGGCTCGCTGACCCCCGTCTTCGAGACCCGGCGGGCGGGCCAGCCGGTCAAGGCGTACCCGGCGCTGGTGGACGCGGGCGACGGCACCGTGTCCGTACGCCTCTTCGACACCGAGGCGGAGCAGGCGGAGGCGATGTGGCGCGGCACCCGCAAGCTGATCATGCTCAACATCCCGGTCAACCCGGCCAAGTTCGCCGCGGACAAGCTCGGCAACCAGCAGAAGCTGGCGCTCTCGCGCAATCCGCACGGCTCCGTGCAGGCGCTGTTCGAGGACTGCGCGACGGCCGCGGCGGACCGGCTGATCGCGGACCACGGGGGCCCCGCGTGGGACGAGGAATCGTTCCGGAAGCTGTACGACGACGTCCGCGCCGACCTCGTCGACCTCACCGTGCGCACGATCGCCCAGGTCCAGCAGATCCTGGCCGCCTGGCAGGCCTGCGAGCGCCGGCTGAAGTCCGTCGGCAGCCCCGTACTGCTGGCCAACGTCCAGGACGTACGGGAGCAGCTGGCGGCGCTCATGCCGGCCGGCTTCGTCACCGCGACCGGACTGAGGCGGCTGCCGGACCTGATGCGCTATCTGGTCGCCGTGGACCGCCGCCTGGCGCAGATGCCGACGGGGGTGCAGCGCGACACCACGCGTATGCAGAAGGTCCACGACATGCAGGACGAGTACGCATGGCTGCTGGAGCAGCTGCCGAAGGGGCGGCCGGCGCCGCAGGAGGTCCTGGACATCCGCTGGATGATCGAGGAGCTGCGGGTGAGCTACTTCGCGCACGCGCTGGGCACGGCGTACCCGGTCTCCGACAAGCGCATCGTGAAGGCGATTGACGCGGCGGCGCCGTAGCGGGCGGTCCGGCACGGCGGCGGGGAGTGGCCGGTAGCGGTTCCGTCGCCATGAGTGAGTTCGACCGGACCCTCTGACCTGCTGTAGAGTCTTGCTTCGCAGCGCACGGAAGAAGCGCCGCGAAACCTGGTCCTGTGGAGCAGTTTGGAGTGCTCGCCACCCTGTCAAGGTGGAGGCCGCGGGTTCAAATCCCGTCAGGACCGCATGTGATGCCGAGGGCCCGCACCGGATGGTGCGGGCCCTCGGCTTGTGCTGCCCGGGCCCGCGCCCGGGAGGCCGCGCCCGCCGCCACCGTCGGCCGCGTTCGGACGTGGTGCATCCCGCCGGGGCCGCACACGCGGCGCTGCGGCGACACGGGGTGCAAATCCAGCCAGAGCCATGCCCGTTGGAGCCGGCAGCCCGCATCATGGATCCGGCCCCTTCCCCGCCGGCGGCGTGCACGCGCGCGGTGGCCGGCATTGGTGCGCGTGGCTTGACGGCGTCATCTGCCACCGGTACTCACTCCTTAGAGGACGGCACACACCCGGAGGTGACGTGCATGGCGGCGTCCACGGCAAGGCGGCACGAGACCAGAGCGCTGTTGCGCGCCCATCTGTCAGCAGCTTCCGGCTACCGGCATCTCACCCGGCACTGTCCCATCTGCCACCGTCTCCTGAGACTCGCCATGGAGTCCCAGGCGCCCGCCCGGCGGCCCGCGCCCGCCGCCGCCGGCGCGTCGGCCGAGGGCGGGCAGCCGCCTGCCGAGTGACGCGGCGGCACAGTCGGAGTGTGACCGGAGTCACCAAACACGTTTTCAGAATCGCGGAACTTACCCGCTCCCTACCTGCGCCCGATTTAATGCGTGCAATTGCACCACTGCTCCGGACTGTCACCCAGGACACGACGCGGTCGGCGCACAAGGCCGACCGCCGCTCCGCGCATACACCCGCGGAAACGCCCGGACACACGCCTAGACACACGCCCGGACACGCATATGGACATACCTCCCGGCATGCTTCCGGGCATACAAAGATCGCGCTGGACCCGGCGGAGTCCAGCGCGATCGACGACGATTGTCTGTTGGGGCAGACGCCCGTCATGTGGAGCTATGGGGTGGGCTTTCCCGGGTTGGGGGTCCGGAACGCCCGGTTGGCAGGGTGTGTCAGGCCTCGCTGCGCTGCTGCGGAATGCCCGCCAGCAGTGCGCGGACCTCTGCCTCGCGGTACCGACGGTGTCCACCCAGCGTGCGGATGGACGTGAGCTTGCCTGCCTTGGCCCAACGGGTCACCGTCTTCGGGTCCACGCGGAACATCGTGGCGACCTCAGCCGGGGTCAGCAGCGGCTCGGCGTCAGGGGTGCGAGCGGTCATGAGCGGCCTCCTCGGGAGAACCGAACCTTCTCGGTTCTTTCCTCTAAATTCTGCACCTTGACCCGCGTTGCCCGAAATGGCGGACGCGGGCCGAGTCGGTTATAGGACGAACGGCTTGTCCTCGGCACTACAACTACACCATCTGTCCAGCCACGTCGGCCAAACCGATGGAATTGCCCTCTCAGGTGTCCATCAGCGGCGGAAGGCCGATGGACCATGCCATAACGGACAGTCACGTCACAGTGACGATCAGTCACAGAGCGATCAGGAGTCGTCAGACCCCCCATTGAGTGCAATGCTGAGTATTCCGCCCTTACTTGGACGGAAGGAACCCTCCCCGGACTCCTTGTCCTATTTTGACACGAGGTTGGATGATGGGCGCAAGAGCCCAGATAGTGCAGTCCATCACGCTTGAGACAAAGGCCCGTATCGGGACCTACGTCCTGGACAGAGAGCCTCTCCGGAGTCCCATAAGCCTCAATGAGTCCAGCCGTCCCCACAAGCCCCAGCGACAACAAAGGCCGAATGAGTCAGACGCTCAATTGGCGAACTGAAGGTCCCTGACCGCGCGCCAACGCTCTGTCAGCCGGGCGTACGCCGTGCCCGCGCCCTCGCCGTCCCCGGCCCGCAGCGCCGCGATGCCCTCGGCCACATCCGCCGCCGAGCGGTCCTCGGCGAGCCGGGAGGCGGGCACGGCGTGCACCAGACCGCCGTAGTCCAGCTCGACCAGCGACTTCGGATGGAATTCCTCCAGCCAGCGGCCGACGTCCACGAGCGCCTCCGTCAGCGGCCCCTCGTCGATCGTCTCCCGCAGCGTCTTCAGCGCCCGCGCCACCCGCCGTCTGGCCTGAACCATGGGGGTCCGGTAGCGCAGCACCGGCACCGGCCCGGCGGCGCCGGCCTTGGAGCCCTCGGGGTCATACTCCCGCTCCTCGTCCGCGAAGAGCGTGAACCAGCCCACCGGCACCTGCCACACCGACGTCCTGATCCAGGGCCGGGCGTCCGGATTGCGCTCCCGCCAGCGCTCGAAATCCGCCGCCGCCTGCCCGCGCACCACCGGCGGCAGCGCCGCGTCCAGCAGCGGCGCCGGAAACCGGGAGGAAAGCTCCTCCAGCGCCAGCCAGCCGCGCAGCCGGGTCCGCCAGGGGCAGACGCACACCACCCCGTCGATCTCCGCGACGAACGCGTCGCCGCTCTCGTGGACCGGCACCGCGACGGGCGGCACCGGCAGCAAGTCGGCGAGCGAGCGTCTCAGTTCGTCCTGGGCGCTCGGCGTGGCGTCGCGCCGGGCATATGCGGCCCAGTGGCTGCGCTCCGGCTCCGGAAAGGCCGCCAGCGGCTCGTAGACCCGCAGATAGGCCGCGTAGGGAACGAGGACCGAGGACAGCGCTGGCATACTCCGATCCTTCCACGGCAGTACTCCGGGAGAGGGTGATCCTGAGCACTGGGTCCCAGCTACGCGCGCGTAGGACTTACCCTCATCCCCAACTGCGCCTTCCCCACCCACAGGAAGGCCTTCATCCGCCGCTTCGTACTTGGGAGTCACCACCGTGACCGATGTGACCGACGGCGTCCTGCACACCCTGTTCCGATCGGAACAGGGCGGCCACGAGCAAGTCGTGCTGTGCCAGGACCGCACTTCCGGCCTCAAGGCCGTCATCGCCGTCCACTCCACCGCCCTGGGCCCGGCCCTCGGCGGCACCCGCTTCTACCCGTACGCCTCCGAGGAGGAGGCCGTCGCGGACGCCCTGAACCTCTCCCGGGGCATGTCGTACAAGAACGCCCTGGCCGGACTGGACCACGGCGGCGGCAAGGCCGTGATCATCGGCGACCCGGAGAAGATCAAGACCGAGCAGCTGCTGCTCGCCTACGGCCGCTTCGTGGACTCCCTGGGCGGCCGCTACGTCACCGCCTGCGACGTCGGCACCTATGTCGCGGACATGGACGTCGTCACCCGCGAGAGCCGCTGGGTGACCGGCCGCTCCCCGGAGAACGGCGGCGCCGGAGACTCGTCGGTCCTCACCGCGTACGGCGTCTTCCAGGGCATGCGCGCCAGCGCCCAGCACCTGTGGGGCGCACCGACGCTCAGCGGGCGCAGGGTCGGCGTCGCCGGCGTCGGCAAGGTCGGCCACCACCTGGTGGACCATCTGGTGGCGGACGGCGCGACGGTCGTGATCACCGATGTGCGCGAGGAGTCGGTCCGCCGCATCCTCGACCGGCACCCGCAGGTGGTGGCGGTGGCCGACAGCGACGCGCTGATCCGCACCGAGGGTCTGGACGTATACGCGCCGTGCGCCCTCGGCGGGGGGCTGAACGACCAGACGGTCCCGGCGCTGACGGCGTCGGTCGTCTGCGGCGCGGCCAACAACCAGCTCGCGCACCCGGGTGTGGAGAAGGACCTCGAGGAGCGCGGCATCCTGTACGCCCCGGACTATGTGGTCAACTCCGGCGGCGTGATCCAGGTCGCCGACGAACTGCACGGCTTTGACTTCGACCGCTGCAAGGCGAAGGCATCGAAGATCTTCGACACCACGTTGGCAATATTCGCACATGCGAAGGAAGACGGGGTTCCGCCGGCCGCGGCGGCGGACCGGCTGGCCGAGCAGCGGATGGCCGAGGCCCGCGGCGGCCGCCGGGGCGCATAGCCGCAGCGACGCTCCCCCGCCGAAGCCCGGGGGAGCGTCGACGCACGCTTCCCGCCACCCGGGTGCTCCCGGGGCGCCCCCGGGTGAAGTCTGACGAATGAGTCCCGGGAAGGGCCCGAGCCGCAGAAACACCGCGGGTTGCCCGCCGACCGTGGGAAAACATGGGAGAGAAGACTCACGCCGGTCGGCGGGTCGACCGCCGGGAAGACGTTAAAATCGCTGTTGACCAGCGAGGACAACGCGCCTCGCGGGCCCTGCGAGCAGGCGCGTCATGCGGGCGGCGTACCGTATGGGCGCGGAAGCAGGTACCGTTGAAGCTCACGGACCGGTCTCTTCGCGGAGAGACCGCTCTGAACCATGAACGCGTCAAGACTCTGGGGCCGTCGAGCCCCGTCACCGAGGGGGTCGAGCCATGGGGCGCGGCCGGGCCAAGGCCAAGCAGACGAAGGTCGCCCGCCAGCTGAAGTACAACAGCGGCGGGACAGACCTGTCGCGTCTGGCCGACGAGCTGGGCGCCACGGGTCCGCATTCGAACCAGCCGGCGAACGGTGAGCCGTTCGAGGACGAGGACGACGACCCGTACGCCCGCTACGCGGATCTGTACAACACCGACGACGAGGACGAGGACGAGGAGTCCGGTCCGTCGTCGCAGCGTCGCGGCGCTTGACGTCTGTCATCTGACACGTTCTGCACGCTTCCAACCCGGTCCGGGACCCGGACCGGGTTGAGTGCTGTTCAGCTCGCGTAGTCGCCGACCAGCGTCGCGCCCGTCGTGTGCTCGCCACGCTCAGTGATCTCACCCGCGACCCAGGCCCCGACGCCGCGGTCCGCGAGAACGCTGAGCGCCACGTCGACCGACTCCGGCGGGACGACGGCCATCATGCCCACGCCCATGTTCAGCGTCTTCTCCAGCTCCAGGCGCTCGACCTGTCCCGCCGTGCCGACCAGGTCGAAGACCGCTCCGGGGGTCCACGTGGAGCGGTCGACCACGGCGTGCAGGGCGTCCGGGATCACCCGGGCCAGGTTGGCCGCCAGCCCGCCGCCGGTGATGTGGCTGAAGGCGTGCACCTCCGCGGCCCGCGTCAGGGCCAGGCAGTCCAGTGAGTAGATCTTGGTCGGCTCCAGCAGCTCCTCGCCGAGGGTCCTGCCGAACTCCGGAACCTGCTGCTCCAGGGTCATGCCCGCACGGTCGAAGACAACATGGCGCACCAGCGAGTACCCGTTGGAGTGAAGGCCGGAGGAGGCCATCGCGATGACCGCGTCACCCGAGCGGATGCGCTCCGCGCCGAGGACCCGGTCGGCCTCCACAACGCCCGTCCCGGCGCCCGCGACATCGAAGTCGTCCGGGCCCAGCAGGCCCGGATGCTCGGCGGTCTCGCCGCCGACCAGGGCGCAGCCGGCCAGCACACAGCCTTCCGCGATGCCCTTCACAATGGCGGCGACCCGCTCGGGGTGCACCTTGCCGACGCAGATGTAGTCGGTCATGAACAGCGGCTCCGCACCGCACACGACGATGTCGTCCATGACCATCGCGACGAGGTCGTGGCCGATCGTGTCGTACACGCCCAGGCGGCGGGCGAGGTCGACCTTGGTGCCGACGCCGTCGGTGGCGGAGGCGAGCAGCGGACGCTCGTAGCGCTTGAGGGCGGAGGCGTCGAAGAGTCCGGCGAAGCCGCCGAGGCCGCCGAGGACCTCGGGGCGGCGGGTCTTCCTCACCCACTCCTTCATCAGTTCGACGGCGCGGTCGCCTGCCTCGATGTCGACGCCCGCGCTTGCGTAGCTGGCACCGCCCTCGGCAGTAGGGGTCTCAGACATGGCTGGGAGCTTTCGTGTCGTTGCCGTCCGTACGGGCCGTGCGCGGTGCACGGGCCGTACGGGGGAGCATGCGGAGCATTGCGGGCTGCGGCCTACGGGCGGCGGAGCGCGTCGGCCGCGTCCGCGCCGCCCGCCAGCTCGGTCTCCAGGAGCTGCTTGCCGAGCAGCTCGGGATCGGGCAGGTCCATCGGGTACTCGCCGTCGAAGCAGGCGCGGCACAGGTTGGGCTTGGCGATGGTGGTCGCCTCGATCATGCCGTCGATGGAGATGTACGCGAGAGAGTCCGCGCCCATCGAGGTGCCGATCTCCTCGATCGTCATGCCGTTGGCGATCAGCTCCGCGCGGGTGGCGAAGTCGATCCCGAAGAAGCAGGGCCACTTCACCGGCGGGGACGAGATCCTCACATGGACCTCGGCTGCGCCGGCCTCACGGAGCATCTTGACCAGGGCGCGCTGGGTGTTGCCGCGGACGATCGAGTCGTCGACGACCACCAGGCGCTTGCCCCTGATGACTTCCTTGAGGGGGTTGAGCTTCAGCCGGATGCCGAGCTGCCGGATTGTCTGGGACGGTTGGATGAAGGTGCGGCCCACATAGGCGTTCTTCACCAGCCCGGAGCCGTAGGGGATGCCGCTGGCCTCCGCGTAGCCGATGGCGGCGGGGGTGCCCGACTCCGGCGTCGCTATCACCAGGTCGGCGTCGGCCGGGGCCTCCTTGGCGAGCCTGCGGCCCATCTCGACGCGGGAGAGGTAGACGTTCCGCCCGGCGATGTCGGTGTCGGGGCGGGCGAGATAGACATACTCGAAGACACAGCCCTTGGGCTTCGCTTCAGCGAATCGCGAAGTGCGGAGACCGTTCTCGTCGATGGCGATCATCTCGCCGGGCTCGATCTCGCGAACGAAGCTCGCACCGCAGATGTCCAGGGCGGCGCTCTCGCTGGCGACGACCCAGCCGCGGTCCAGGCGGCCGAGGACGAGGGGCCGGATGCCCTGCGGGTCGCGCGCGGCGTAGAGGGTGCCCTCGTCCATGAAGACCAGGGAGAACGCGCCCTTGACGTCCGGCAGGACCTTGGCGGCCGCTTCCTCCACGGTCAGCGGCTTGCCGTCGTCGTCGGTCTGGCCCGCGAGCAGCGCGGTGATCAGATCCGTGTCGTTGGTGGCGGCGACCTGGGTGGCGCGGCCGTTCTCCTTGGGGAGGGCGGCGACCATCTCGGCCAGCTCGGCCGTGTTGACCAGATTGCCGTTGTGGCCCAGGGCGATCGAGCCGTGAGCGGTTGCCCGGAAGGTGGGCTGGGCGTTCTCCCAGACGGAGGCGCCGGTGGTCGAGTAGCGGGCGTGTCCGACCGCGATATGGCCCTGGAGGGAGCCGAGCGAGGTCTCGTCGAAGACCTGGGAGACCAGGCCCATGTCCTTGAAGACGAGGATCTGGGAGCCGTTGCTCACCGCGATTCCCGCGGATTCCTGGCCCCGATGCTGGAGGGCGTACAGCCCGAAGTACGTGAGCTTGGCGACCTCTTCCCCGGGGGCCCAGACACCGTAGACGCCGCAGGCGTCCTGGGGGCCCTTCTCTCCGGGGAGCAGGTCGTGGTTGAGTCGTCCGTCACCACGTGGCACGCCACCGAGTGTAGGCGAGATCGACCACTGGTCCGAATTGGGGACCGGTGCCAAGCGTCACACCTGTCGGGTAGCCCCGCCGCCGGGAGACGTCGGAGCTCGTCGGAACTCGCCGGAATTCGACGGAGCACGTCGGTGTTCTGCTGGGCTTTGTCAGGATTTCGGTGCGGTGGCCGTCAGCCCCCGGCCGTTCTCAGCGGTCAGCGTCAGGGCGCGCTGCTCGATCTCGTACGTCACCGAGTCCTGCTCCAGCACCCTCAGCACCGCGGTCTCCAGCTCCGCCTCGGGCCCCTCGCAGAGCTTCCGGGTGGTGGCCAGCTTGCTGAGAGTGATCGTGGACTGCGCCGCGTCGACGTCGGCGGCCACGCTGAAGGTGTTGCAGCCGAGGCTGCCGCGCATGGTGCCCTCGTCGTCCAGCGTCAGATGCGCCTTCTGCTCGGCGCCGGCGGGCGCCGAGGACACGGTCTCGCCGGAGACGAGGGAGGTCACCGTCCACTTGGTTCCGGTCAGCGGGGCGTCGGGCACGGCCGGGTCGGAGGTCAGTGCGATGGTGTCGCCCTGCCGGGTGGTGAGGGTGAGCCTGCCGTCGTCGACCGCCGCCGTGAGCGTGCCAGAGAAGGCCTTGCGCAGCAGCTCCTCGAACTGCATCACCGGCTTCTCGCAGCCGATCTCCGTCATCGTTCCCTGGCCGACCGTGACGGTGTCGCCCTCGACGGTGGCATCGGCCCCGAAGCGGTTGCAGCCATAGCTTCCCTCGGCGCGGCCCTCGTCGGTGAGGGTGATGTGCGCATCGGTCGGGTTCGCGGTCTTCTCGCCCTCCACGGTCACACTCTCGACGGACCAGCGGATGCCGGTGAGGGCGGGGTCCTCGGCCACCGAACTGCCGCCCGGGCCCGACCCGGCGTCGGTTCCGCAGGCGGTAAGAGCGGCAGAGAGAACGGCGGCCAGCACGGCCGCGGGAAGGCTCAGCTGCTTTCGCATGCCGATGGGACGGGAGGGACGGGCCCGCGGTTCCGCTTCCCCCCTCCCCTTCCCCCGCCGTTCCCTCTCCCTTCCTCTCTTTGCGCCGCCGCGTCAGCTGACGACGGGCAGCAGGGCCGACAGATCGGCGCGCTCCCCGCTCGCGCTGACCTTCGCAGCGTCCAGCGCCCGGCTCCACTCCATGCGTCCGGTGGCCAGCCGGACCCAGGTCAGCGGGTCGGTCTCGACGACGTTGGGCGGAGTGCCGCGGGTGTGCCGCGGGCCCTCCACGCACTGGACCACGGCGAACGGCGGCACCCGCACCTCCGTCGACGCTCCCGGGGCCTTCACCGCGAGGACGTCCGCAAGCAGCCGGGTGCAGGCGGCCAGCGCCTGCCGGTCGTACGGGATGTCGACGCCGGTCGCGTCGGCGAGGTCGTCGGTGTGAACGATCAGCTCGACCGTACGCGTCACCAGGAACTCGTCCAGTCGCATCGCCCCGAACCGCATCGGGACCAGCCGGTCGTCCGGCGCGAGCGGCACCAGCTCACGGGCGCGTGCGGCGGCCCGGGCGAACAGCTCGGCGGGCTCGGCCTCCACCGCGAGCTCCCGGGTGTCCTCGTCGACCCGCCCCGCGGCCGTGCCGGTGCGCAACGCCCAGTCCGCCATCGCCACTTCCGGCACGAGCTGGGACTGCGAGGCCGACTGTTCCAGACCGCGGACCAGCGATCGCACCCCGAGGGCGAGATGCGCTGCCAGCTCACGCACCGTCCAGTCGCCGAGGCGGGTCGGCAGGGCGAGCTGCTCGGGGGTGAGGGCGTCGATCGCCTTTCCCACGTGCTCGATCTGCGCGAGGACCGCGGCGCGGGTCTTGGCGGGGTCATAGCGGCGGGTGAGCTTCTTGGCCGGAGGCATGGGCCCGAGATTAACGCCCCCCGGGCCGGTGAACGGCCTCGTGTGGCGGGACGCCTTGGCCGGGCGGACGATGAAAGGGGAACGGGACGTCAAAGACGTCAAAGGGGACGCAGAGGATTCACGGCGCTAGCGATGAAAGGTGTGAGCGACCATGGGTGAGCACCCGGATGTGGCTCTGGTGCGCCGGGGCTATGACGCTTTCAGCAGGGGGGACATGGAGACGCTCGCCTCGTTGATGACGGGGGACGTCGCCCATCACGTGCCCGGAAGCAGCCAGATGTCCGGACACTTCAAGGGCCGGGACAACGTCCTGGCGATGTACGCCAAGCTCTCCGAGCTGACTGGTGGAACCTTCCGGGTCGAGCTGCACGATGTCTTCACGGACGGCCGCGGGCACGCGATGTCCGTCCACACATGGCGGGCGGACCGCGGCGACCGCGGCATCGAGATGCGCGGCGGGCTGTTCTTCACGATCGTCGGCAACAAGATCTCGGATCTCGACGAGTGCGTGGCGGACATCCAGGAGGCGGACGCCTTCTACGGGCCGGCCGAGTAGGCCCGAGGGACAGTCCCGGGACCGAGTCAGACCCCCTGCCCTGCTCACTCCCCTTGGAGCAGGGCAGGCCCGCTCTCCACGGTGAACGTCTCGCGATTGCCCGGCACACCGAGCCCGCGCCACAGGAAGGGGACGCCGCTCGCAGCCTCCGGGTCAGGCCCGAAGACGGGCCCCCGCCCGCGTGGACGCGGACAGGGGCCCCGTACGACGGACGCTCAGGCCAGCAGACCCGGAATCGCCTCCTCGTGCGCGGTGCGCAGCTCGGCCAGCGGGATGCGGAACTCGCCCTGCACCTCCACCTCTTCGCCGTCCACGACCCCGATGCGCGTCGCGGGCAGGCCGCGCGCGCCGCACATGTCGGTGAAGCGGAGCTCCTCGCTGCGCGGCACGGCGACGACCGCACGGCCCGCCGACTCGCTGAACAGGAAGGTGAACGCGGACAGACCGTCCGGGACGACCAGCCGCGCGCCGGCGCCGCCGCGCAGGCACGACTCGACGACCGCCTGGACGAGACCGCCGTCGGAGAGGTCGTGCGCCGCGTCGATCATGCCGTCGCGGGAGGCCGAGATCAGGATCTCGGCGAGCAGCTTCTCCCGGTCCAGGTCGACGGCCGGAGGCAGTCCGCCCAGATGGCCGTGGACGACGTCGGACCAGGCCGAGCCGCCGAACTCCTCCTTGGTGTCACCGAGGAGGTAGAGCAGCTGGCCCGCCTCGGCGAAGGCGATCGGCGTGCGGCGCGTGACGTCGTCGATCACACCGAGAACCGCGACTACGGGCGTCGGATGGATCGCCGTCTCGCCGGTCTGGTTGTAGAGCGAGACATTGCCGCCGGTGACGGGCGTGCCCAGCTCCAGGCAGCCGTCCGCGAGCCCGCGCGTGGCCTCGGCGAACTGCCACATCACACCCGGGTCCTCAGGCGAACCGAAGTTCAGACAGTCCGAGATCGCCAGCGGCTTCGCGCCGGAGGCGGCGACATTGCGGTAGGCCTCCGCCAGCGCGAGCTGCGCTCCGGTGTACGGGTCGAGCTTGGCGTACCGGCCGTTGCCGTCGGTCGCCATGGCCACGCCGAGGTTGCTCTCCTCGTCGATGCGGACCATGCCCGCGTCCTCGGGCTGTGCGAGCACCGTGTTGCCCTGCACGAAGCGGTCGTACTGGTCGGTGATCCAGGCCTTGGACGCCTGGTTCGGCGAGCCGACGACCTTGAGCACCTGGGCGCGCAGCTCGTCGGCGCTCTTCGGACGGGGCAGCCTGGCCGCGTCGTCCGCCTGCAGGGCGTCCTGCCAATCGGGGCGGGCGTAGGGGCGCTGGTAGACCGGGCCCTCATGGGCGACCGTCCGCGGCGGCACATCCACGATCTGCTCGCCGTGCCAGAAGATCTCCAGCCGCTCGCCCTCGGTCACCTCTCCGATGACGGTGGCGATGACGTCCCACTTCTCACAGATCGCCATGAAGCGGTCGACGTGCTGCGGCTCGACGATCGCGCACATGCGCTCCTGCGACTCGCTCATGAGGATCTCCTCGGGCGAGAGGGTCGCATCGCGCAGCGGCACGGTGTCCAGCTCGACCCGCATGCCGCCGGAGCCGGCCGAGGCCAGTTCGCTGGTGGCGCAGGACAGGCCGGCGCCGCCGAGGTCCTGGATGCCCGCGACCAGGTTCTCCTTGAAGATCTCGAGCGTGCACTCGATGAGGAGCTTCTCCTGGAACGGGTCGCCGACCTGGACCGCGGGCCGCTTGGCCGGACCAGTGCTCTCAAAGGTCTCGGAGGCGAGGACCGAGACGCCGCCGATGCCGTCGCCGCCGGTGCGGGCGCCGTAGAGGATCACCTTGTTGCCGGGGCCCGACGCCTTGGCGAGATGGATGTCCTCGTGCTTCATCACGCCGATGCACCCGGCGTTGACCAGCGGGTTGCCCTGGTAGCAGGGGTCGAAGACGACCTCGCCGCCGATGTTGGGCAGGCCCAGGCAGTTGCCGTAGCCGCCGATGCCCGCGACCACGCCCGGGAGCACCCGCTTGGTGTCCGGGTGGTCGGCAGCGCCGAAGCGCAGCGGGTCGACGACGGCGACCGGACGCGCGCCCATGGCGAGGATGTCGCGGACGATGCCGCCGACGCCGGTGGCCGCGCCCTGGTAGGGCTCGATATACGAGGGGTGGTTGTGCGACTCGACCTTGAAGGTGACCGCGTACCCCTGGCCGACGTCCACGACGCCCGCGTTCTCGCCGATGCCGACGAGCAGTGCGTCGGACTCGGGGGCCTTCTCACCGAACTGCTTGAGATGGACCTTGCTGCTCTTGTACGAGCAGTGCTCGGACCACATGACGGAGTACATGGCGAGTTCGGCGCCGGTCGGACGGCGGTCGAGGATCTCGCGGATACGCTCGTACTCGTCCTTCTTCAGGCCGAGTTCGGCCCACGGCTGCTCGGCGTCCGGGGTCTCGGTCGCGTGCTTGACAGTGTCGAGGGTCACGCTCGGTCGCTCCTTCGCGCGTGGTGGTGCTGAGATCGCGAGTCGGGACGCTCGGTCGCTCCCTCGGCTGTTCCGGCGTCAAGAGTCATGCGTTGACCAGCTTCTTCAGGATCGAGGTGAAGAATCCGAGGCCGTCGGTGCGGCCTGTGCCGACGAGGGGTTCGACGGCGTGCTCGGGGTGCGGCATCAGGCCGACGACATTGCCCGCCTCATTGGTGATGCCTGCGATGTCCCGCAGCGAGCCGTTCGGGTTCATGTCCAGATAGCGGAAGACGACGCGGCCCTCCGCCTCCAGCTCGTCCAGGGTCCGCTCGTCCGCGACATACCGGCCGTCGATGTTCTTGAGCGGGATGGAGATCTCCTGGCCTGCGGCGTAGTCCGAGGTCCAGGCGGTCTCACTGGTCTCCACCCGCAGCTTCTGGTCGCGGCAGATGAAGTGCAGGTGGTTGTTCCGCAGCATCGCTCCGGGCAGCAGATGCGTCTCGGTGAGCACCTGGAAGCCGTTGCAGATGCCGAGGACCGGCATTCCCGCCCTGGCCTGGTCGATGACCGTCTCCATCAACGGCGAGAAGCGGGAGATGGCCCCGGCGCGCAGATAGTCGCCGTAGGAGAACCCGCCGGGCAGCACGACGGCGTCGACCTGCTTGAGGTCCTTGTCGCGGTGCCACAGCGGCACGGGCTCGGCGCCCGCGATCCGCACGGCACGCAGCGTGTCCCGGTCATCCAGCGTGCCGGGGAACGTGACGACCCCGACGCGGATGTTGCCGCGGCCCGAGGGGCCTTGGTCCGGGGTGGTGGCGGGTGACGGGCGGGCGGTCACGACTCCGCCTTCGCGGGATCGGACTCGACCTTGACGACGAAGTCCTCGATGACGGTGTTGGCGAGGAACGTTTCGGCCATCTCATGGATGCGGGCGAGGGCGGCCTCGTCGACCGGACCCTCCACCTCCAGCTCGAAGCGCTTTCCCTGACGTACGTCGGCGATCCCTTCGAAGCCGAGACGGGGCAGTGCGCGCTGCACCGCCTGTCCCTGCGGGTCGAGGATCTCCGGCTTGAGCATGACGTCGACTACGACGCGTGCCACTGGCACTCCCGGTGGTGTGTTGCGTGGGCGGTTCCCTCAGCGTACCTGCCCGAGAAATCTACGCGAGTAGATATCCTGGGAAGTCCCAGCGGAAATCCAGGTAAATATCCCAAGGGGCATAGGGGCGGACACGCGCAGGCAATTGGCCGGGCTTCACATTGCGACACCCTTGGCTGTACAAAGGAATACAGAGGAAAGCGGCATCGCCCCCGGCATTGTTGCCGCGACCAGCCGAAAAGCCGGTATCACCGCATGTCAGCAGGTGGACGGCGACGGCGCCGCCAGAAAGGACCGATATCCGTGGTTCAGCGAGTAGTGGTTGTGCTCTCCGATGACATCGACGGCGGAGAAGCGGCGGAAACGGTCTCCTTCGGACTGGACGGGAAGTCGTACGAGATCGACCTCAATCCTGCCAATGCAAAGAAACTGCGCAAGGCCCTGGCGCCCTACGTGTCCGCGGGCCGAAAGCAGTCGAAGGCGTCGAAGCGCGGCAAGCGCCGCACCGACTACCGGCACACCTCCCTCGAGCCGGCGCCGGCGGCGGTCCGGGCCTGGGCGCAGGCCAACAAGATGGACATCCCCGCGCGCGGCCGGATCCCCAAGCACGTCTACGAGGCCTTCCGAGAGGCGAGTTGAGACACCGTCGAGCGCCCCGGGCCGCCCCCCGGGGCACGGAGTTGCACAGCACCCCCATTGATCGGCTAGAGTCTGGAGCACGCCGAGGGGCGAGGCCGAAGGGCCGCAGCCCAGCGCAGCGTGCGGGTGTAGTTCAGTAGCAGAACATCCCCCTTCCAGGGGGAAGGCGCAGTGTGCAATTCCTGTCACCCGCTCTGTCGTCGCTTTACCGGTTTCCGGCCTGTCCGGTGGATCAGGTATAGTGACGGACGCACCGCCCGGTGACAGCCGAGCGGCAGCAATGCGGACGTGGCTCAGTTGGTAGAGCATCACCTTGCCAAGGTGAGGGTCGCGAGTTCGAATCTCGTCGTCCGCTCTCTGAGGCGAAGGCCCCGGTCATCCGACCGGGGCCTTCGCCGTTCTCCAGCGGAGACGTAAACGCACATCGAAGCGGCTGCGGTGTGAGAGTCACCACACCACCGCATACAAGGTCGCCCGCCCCGATCGCCGCTGCATGGCCGTCACCCGTCATGGCCGCCCCGCTCGCCCATATCCGGCACACCCCCGCCGCCCGCGTCCGGGAGCCTCGCCCCGTGACCGGCCTCGCTCAGCGGCTCGACGACGTCCCCTGCGCCATGGCTTGCGGAAACCGCTCTGCGGACCCGGAGTTGGCCTTCGGCACGACCCCCGCGGACGATGCGACGCTCACCGCACGCAAGCCCGAAGTCCTCCGGCGCACAGCCGACGGCGTGGAGATCCCGGAGATCGCCGAGCGGGCCCGTCCGCCCCTGGGCGCCGTACGGAACCACTCCTCCTCCACGGCCTCGAAGCCCGGCGCCGAGAGTCGCCATGCCGCGATGCGTCTCGCTCGGGAGCGAGGTTGGGTATAGTGGTCCCCGCGTTACGGCGCATGCGGACGTGGCTCAGTTGGTAGAGCATCACCTTGCCAAGGTGAGGGTCGCGAGTTCGAATCTCGTCGTCCGCTCGGTGAAAGAAGCCCCCGGCCGACCGGCCGGGGGCTTCTTCGTGCCACCTCGAGGCTGCTACGACCAGGACGTCCCCGTCAGCAGCTCATACGCCTCCAGATACTTGGCCCGGGTCGCCGCCACCACGTCGTCCGGCAGCGCGGGCGGCGGCTGCTCGCTTTTGCGGTCCCAGCCGGAGGCGGGCGAGGTCAGCCAGTCGCGGACGTACTGCTTGTCGTACGACGGCTGGGCACGGCCCGGCGTCCACTGGTCGGCGGGCCAGAAGCGGGACGAGTCCGGAGTGAGCACCTCGTCCCCGACGACCAGCCGGCCGTCCTCGTCGAAGCCGAACTCGAACTTGGTGTCCGCGAGGATGATCCCGCGGTCGCGCGCGATGTCGCGGGCGCGCCCGTACACGGCGAGCGTCAGCTGCCGCAGCTGGGCCGCGGTCTCCGCGCCGACCTGCCGCGCAACTTCCTCATACGAGACGTTCTCGTCGTGGTCGCCCACGGCGGCCTTGGTGGCGGGGGTGAAGATCGGAGCGGGCAGCTCGGAGCCGTCGCTCAGGCCCTCGGGCAGCGCCAGCCCGCAGACCGTGCGGGACTCGCGGTACTCGGCCAGGCCGGAGCCCGTCAGATAGCCGCGCGCCACACACTCCACGGGGACCATGGACAACGAGCGGCACACCAGGGTGCGGCCCTCCCAGTCGGCGGGGGCGCCGGGCGGCAGCTCGGCGGACAGCACATGGTTGGGGACGAGGTCCTCCAGGCGCTCGAACCACCACAGGGACAGCCGGGTCAGCACCCGGCCCTTGTCGGGGATCTCGGTCGGCAGGACCCAGTCGTACGCGGAGATGCGGTCGCTGGCGACCATCACCAGGTCGCCCGCCTCGTTCCGGTAGAGGTCGCGCACCTTGCCGGTGTGCAGATGCACCAGGCCCGGCACCTGCTGCGGCTCGGGCTTTTCGACAAATCCGGACACGGTTCCTCCCCGTGGTTCTGTACGAGTAAGCCGATTGTCCCGTACGCGGTGGTGATCGGCCTGACCAGGGGGCTCGTATCGGGTGACTCGTGCACGGCGCGGGCCGTCCGGCGCCCGGGGAGCGGACCGCCGGGGGAAGCGACCGCCCGGGGAGCGACCGCCCGGGGACGAGCGCGCTCAGTCCCGCTTGCAGATGCGGTCGAGGAGATTGGCCGTCGCCCGCTGGATGCGGCTGTCGACATGGCCGGGCCGGTCCAGCGCGGGCGACCAGGCGAAGGTCCCGGAGGCGAAGACCAGAGCCCCGGAAGGGGCGCGGTAGACGGAGGTCTCCTGATGGCGGACGGCTCCCTCGCCGTCCCGGTAAGGGGAGTGCGCCAGCAGAATCCTGCCTTGGTGCTCGGGCAGCGCAGTACGCGGGAAGTACCGGTCCGCCTCGCCTGCCACCAGGCCCGGAAGCTCGTCCCCGTCGCCCGCCCCGGCGGCCTCCCACAGCCAGTGCTCGGCGTTGCGCACGACCAGCGGGGCGGGCTCGGGCACCCGCCCCGCGTACTGGATGCCCAGCAGTTGCTGCTCGGGGCGGTCGACCTCACGCCAGAGCGCCGGTTTGCCGGGCCCGCGGCGTTTTCGGCAGGTCAGGAGCCGGTCTGGCACCCCGGAGGGGGAGTCGCCCAGTTCGATCTGCCAGTACATCGTGTTCGCGGAGAGGAAGACCAGCGAGGTCCCGCCGTCCCGGGCGGACTCGACCGTGCGGCGCATCGGGACCGACCAGTACTCGTCATGGCCCGGGAAGACCAGTCCGCGGTAGCGCGCGGGGTCGACGCGGCCGGCGTGCAGATCGCGGGCGTCGGCGTAGGCGAGGTCGTAGCCGTAGCGCTCGGCCCAGCGGATGAAGTCGTAGGCGTGGCCCACGTGCAGCGGAAGCCCCGCGCCCGCATAGGGGCGGTCGAAGGAGACGGTGGTGGCCGCGTCCCTCTCGCCGAGCAGCCGCCCCTGCTCGTCCCAGGCGTGGTACAGGCTCGCTCCGGTGCGGCCGTCCTCCGGATAGAGGTTGTACGCCTGCCAGGTGATGTCCGGCAGCAGCAGAAGAAGATCGGCGGGGCGGTCGTCGCGGACCGTGAAAGGGACATGGGAGCGGTAGCCGTCGACGGTGGTGAGCACGGCGACGTACGCCCCCACCGACCAGTACGACGGAATCTGCAGCCGCCAGGAGAGCCACCAGTGGTGGCAGGAGACCGTGCGGTCGGCCGTGAGGGGCGGCGGCTGGACGATGCCGGACAGCCGGGGACTTGTACTGATCTTGGCTGCGCCGTCCCCCGCGTAGTGGCCGATGCGGTAGACGTCCACGAAGAACTGCTGGGGCGGGTCGACCGTGATGTGGAAGTCGAGCGACTGCCCCGGCGCCGCCGCGCCGGTCGAGGTGAAGCCCTTGATCTGGCGGCGCACATCGTCGGCGGGGCGAGGGCCGCCCGTGCCGCCTGCCGCCAGGGCGGGGTCCGCGTACCAGGGGACGACCTGGCCGGTGTCGTCGAAGTAGTGCTCGCTCCCGCGCAGCCAGGGCAGCGGGCCCTGGCCGAAGGGGTCCGTGACGGCATGGGCGAGGGCGCCCGATTCCCATCGCCGGATGTGCTCCGCCCCCATGCTGCGCCCTCCCTCGGCTCCCCCGGGTCAACGACTGTCCCGCGCCGGTTTCCTTCGACGCGATGCCCAGCACATCACAACACGCATGCGACCCATCACCATTTGTTGTGAATAGATACGAACGGAACGAATCATTCCGGCCTATCGAGCAGGCTGACGGTCGGACCGTCAGGCCGACTGCCGGTCACAGGCCTGGCCGGCTCCGGGTCACGGGCCTTGGCCTGCCGCCGGTCATACGAGCGGTCGGACCGTCGGTCACACCAGCCTGACCGGTTTCTCGGGGCGGATGCCCAGGGAGCCCAGCCAGACCCGCAGCGGCTGTGCGTCACCGTCCTCGACCAGGCTGAGAACCGTGCTGCTCAGATCAGCCGTGCGCTCGCCGCCGACAAGGAGGGCCGGGCCGTCCAGCCAGTCCAGCCCAGGGACGGCCCCCGCCGTGTCGACCGCCGCGCAGCAGACCATCGCCGTGACATGGTCGGCCAGCAGCTCTCGCCCGCTGCGGGGCGGCTGGAGCGGGAAGAGCGGCAGCGGCTCCGCGTCCCACAGGGCGAGCGAGTCACCCGCAGAGCCTCCCGCCGGAACGGGGGGGTGAGCCGGGCCGGGCGGCCCGGAAGCGCCCCCGGGGCCGGGCGGCGCTCCGGGCGCGCCCAGAGCCGCGGCCTTTCGCCTGGCGGCCGCGTCACGGGCCGCCTCCTCGCGGGCGACCTCCGCGGTGATCCCGGCCGCGAGCGCCTCACTCCGCTCGCCGGCCCCGTCATACGCCCCGCCATGGGCCCCGTCGCCGGCCCCGTCATGTGCCCCGTCGCCGGCCCCGCCATGGCCTCCCGGGCCGGGTGAGGCGCTGAAGGCTTCGGATGTCTCTCCTGACGGGTCCGCCGTCGACGCCACGCGTGACGCGGCGGCGGTCGCCGCGGAGGCCGACGGCGCCTCCGACGCCTGCTGCGGCGTGGTCGGCGGTGCGGAGAGGTGGCCTATCACCCGTGCGAGCGTCGGCCCCTCGGGTCCGCCCGACCGCGGTACGCCCATCTCGTCGAGCACCCGGTGGAGCCTGGCCGCCTCCGTACGCCATTTGCGGTCCACGACCTCCTCCGGATACTGCTGCCAGTCCACCGGCGACCAGTCAGGCCCGGTCTCGGCCGGCCCGCCGTGGAAGAGCCGGGCTGCGAGCAGTGAAGCGGCCTCGTCGACCGCGCCGGGCTCCTCAAGCAGATCGCACGCGGGCCGTTCGCCCAGCCGGGAGGCGAAGCCCTCGGCGAGCCGGTCACGCCGGGACAGCTCCGTCAGCGCCGACACCACCCCGGCGTCCAGGCGGGAAGGCCAGCGGCCCATCCGCCAGGCGGGCAGCGCGACTCTGGTCAGCAGCCTGTCCCAGCCGGCGTAGGCCAGGCCGACCTGCTCCTGGGCGACGATCCGCAGCCCATAGTCCACAGCCTGTGCACGCTCGGAGGCGGCGGCCGCGACGCCCCGCTCCATCTCAGCGGCGTGCTCCCGGCAGCTGCGGAGCATCACCCGGGCCGTCCAGCCGACGCAGCGGAGCGATATGGCGCGTATCGGCCGCACGAGCCGGTGTCGTATCAGCCGATGTCGTATGAGACGCGGCGGCAGGTCGCCCCGGCCTCCACCCGGCCGACCGAAGCCCTGCTGCCCGGCGGGATCGCCGACGCGGGCCGCGTCGCCCACCGCGGCGTCCAGACCCCGGACGAAGCGGCGGGCCGCGGCTATGTCGGGGTGGGCGGACGGCCCGGTGCCGGCCACGACCGGGGCGAGGACCGCCCTCAGCTCGGCGACCCGCATCCACCACAGGAAGGGCGAGCCGATCACCAGCACCGGGGCCTCACCCGTGCCGCCGCGTCGCCGGCCTCGCATCGCATGGGATGGATGGGAGCGGTCCTCGAGCCAGCTGTCGCAGTCCGGGGTGACCGCCAGGGCTGAGGGCGCGGGCACATCCAGCCGGTCGGCCAGATCCCGCACCAGCCGGTACAGATCGGGCGCGGCCCGCTCCGGCAGGTCGACGGTGGGCGTGAGCGCGGGGGTGGCCCGGGCGATCGCGGCGGCGACCGCCGCCGCGACCAGCAGCACGACTGCCGCGAAGCCGGACACCCCCCAGCGGGCGGCGTCCCAGCCGGGGCCCGTCATATGGCCTGTCGGACCGCCCGCGAGCAGCACGACGGCGGCGGCCGCGGGCAGCAGCGCCACGGCCAGCGCTCTGCTGCGGACCCGCAGCACGGCAAGGGCCCGCGAGCGCGCGCCCTGTGCGCCCACCGACTCGCCGGAGACGAATGCAGAACCCGGATCTGGACCTGAGCCAGAGCCGGAACCGGAAACGGACATGGCCGGACGTCACCCCCTCTGCCCTGCGACGGCTTTGCTCACTCCCCCACTGTGGCACCCGTCACTGACATCGCAATGTCAGTGGGCCAAGTGCCGGAATGCGCCGGAACGCTTGCGCCGCACACTAGTTGGGGCACCGCCGAGCGTCATCCGGATGGCTGAGCACTCACTCGATGGAATGGCTTTGGGCAAAGGTGCTGACGTCGGCCGTTCAGCCCTGAGTGGCGTTCTCAGCGGCCTTGCGTGCGATGTCCGTACGGTGCTGCGAACCGTCCAGCCGGATGCGCGCCACCGCCTGGTAGGCCCGCTCCCTGGCCTGCGCCAGATCCTCGCCGGTCGCCGTGACCGACAGAACCCGGCCGCCCGCGCTCAGGACCTCCCCGCCGGCGTCGCCCCCGCCGCCGGGCCGGCGCTCCGACCGCTTGGTGCCGGCGTGCAGGACGTACGCGTGCGGGACGTCCTTCTCCGCGACCTCGTCCAGTCCCTCGATCGGGTCGCCGGTGCGCGGCGTGCCGGGGTAGTTGTGCGAGGCGATGACCACCGTGACGGCGGCGTCGTCCCGCCAGTTCAGCGGGGGCTCGGCGTCGAGGGTGCCGTTCGCGGCGTTGAGCAGGACGCTGGCCAGCGGGGTCTTCAGCCGGGCCAGGACCACCTGGGTCTCCGGATCGCCGAAGCGGGCGTTGAACTCGATGACGCGTACGCCGCGCGAGGTGATGGCGAGGCCCGCGTACAACAGCCCGGTGAACGGCGTGCCCCGGCGGCGCAGCTCGTCCACGGTGGGCTGGAGGACCGTCTCCATGACGTCGTCGACAAGCGAGGCGTCGGCCCACGGAAGCGGCGAGTAGGCCCCCATGCCACCGGTGTTGGGGCCCTCGTCGCCGTCCAGCGCCCGCTTGAAGTCCTGGGCGGGCTGGAGCGGCAGGACGGTCGTGCCGTCGGTGACGGCGAAGAGGGAGACCTCGGGGCCGTCCAGATACTCCTCGATGACGACCCGGCCACAGGCGAGCGCATGCGCTCGGGCGGCGTCGAGATCGTCGGTGACCACGACGCCCTTGCCTGCGGCGAGGCCGTCGTCCTTGACGACGTACGGAGGGCCGAAGGCGTCGAGGGCCTCGTCGATCTCCTGGGGTGTCGTGCAGACATAGCTCCGCGCCGTGGGCACCCCGGCGGCCGCCATCACCTCCTTGGCGAAGGCCTTGGAGCCCTCGAGCCGAGCCGCCTCCTCGGAGGGGCCGAAGCAGGGGATCCCCGCGGCGCGCACTGCGTCGGCGACGCCGGCGACCAGCGGGGCTTCCGGGCCGATGACGACCAGGTCGGCCTGCAGACGGGTGGCGAGCCCGGCCACGGCCGCGCCGTCCAGCGCATCGACCGTGTGCAGCTCGGCGACCTCGCCGATGCCGGCGTTTCCGGGCGCGCAGTGCAGCGCGGTGACGTCGGGGTCGAGGGAGAGTGAGCGGCACAGGGCGTGTTCGCGGGCGCCGCCGCCGATGACGAGGACCTTCACGCCATGCAGCCTAACCGCCGACGGCCCATGCCTTCGTACGGGACTCCGGCGGCCGGGCCGCTACTCGTTCGTATATTCCTCCACGACCGTCGCGCCGAGCTCCCGGACGATCAGCTCATGGCCGGAGAGCGCGGAGTCGACCAAGTCCGGATCGTCCTCTTCCGGCACGTCGTCCTCAAGGGAGACGGGAGGCGGCGCAGGTGTGTACGGCGCCGGGGCGGGCGTCGGCGCCGCCGCCGGCCGGGCCCCTGCCTGGGAGGCGGGGCGCGGCTCGGGCGCGGCCGGCTGCGGCGAGGGGGGCGTGGC
>NZ_JARWBG010000006.1:0-200343 GCF_029846775.1 Streptomyces chengmaiensis | reverse complement strand
GGGGCGGGGCAGGACGGCAGGCAGCGGAGCGCGGCGTCGACCGGCCTGGCTCGGGGCCGCGCCGGGGCGGGGCAGGACGGCAGGACCCCGTGCGGACGGGCCGTGCGGCCGAGCCCGCGTGGGGTCCCGGCCGTACGAGGCCCGGCCGTCGACCGGCCGGGCTCGGGGCCGCGCCGGGGCGCCCCTGCGGCGTCGCCCACCCTGCTGCGGGAGCCGCAAGGGCCCGGACACCGATCCGTACGTGACAGGTTGGTCGCAGTGCCGGGTCTGTGCCGCTCGAGGCGTTCGGGAGGTGCAGGCCCGGCTCGTACACTCAACGGCGTGGATACGACCCTTCAGGACCCCCTCGTCGGGCAGCTGCTCGACGGCCGCTACCGAGTCGACGAGCGCATCGCCGTCGGCGGCATGGCCACGGTCTACCGGGCGGTCGACACCCGTCTGGACCGGGTGCTTGCTCTCAAGGTCATGCACCCCGCTCTCGCCGCCGACGCCACCTTCGTGGAGCGGTTCATCCGCGAGGCCAAGTCCGCGGCCCGGCTCGACCATCCCAATGTGGTGGGGGTCTTCGACCAGGGCGCCGAGGGTGCGTATGTCTATCTGGCCATGGAGTACGTGGCCGGCTGCACGCTGCGCGACGTGCTGCGCGAGCGAGGGGCGCTCCAGCCGCGGGCGGCGCTGGACATCCTGGAGCCGGTGCTGGCCGCGCTGGGCGCCGCGCACCGGGCGGGGTTCGTCCACCGCGACATGAAGCCGGAGAACGTCCTCATAGGGGACGACGGCAGGGTCAAGGTCGCCGATTTTGGCCTGGTGCGGGCCGTGGGGTCGGTGACCAGCACCACCGGCGCGGTGCTGGGTACCGTGTCGTATCTCGCTCCGGAGCAGATCGAGCACGGCACCGCGGACACCCGCGCCGATGTGTACGCGTGCGGGGTCGTGCTGTACGAGATGCTGACCGGGGCCAAGCCGTACGCCGGGGACACCCCGGCCCAGGTTCTCTACCGGCATCTGAACGAGGATGTGCCAGCTCCGTCCGCCCTTGTCCCCGGGCTGGCGGTCGAGCTGGACGAGCTGGTGGCGAGCGCGACCGCCCGGCATGCCGACGTCCGTCCGGACGACGCCGTGGCGCTGCTCTCCCGGGTGCGTGAGGCCCGCGCGGCGCTCGGCGACGAGCAGCTCGACGCCGTGCCGCCGCAGGCCCGGGACACGGCGGGGGACGCGGTGGCGGACGCGGGCCCGGTCTCCCCCGAGGCCATGACCAGTGTGATCCCCCGTACGGCGCCCATGGAGCCGGGGGCCGGGGCGCCCCCCGCGGATTCCGGCCACACCAGCAGACTCGAGGTGCCCCTGCCGCCTCCTCCGCACCCGCCGGGGCAGGCCCGGCCGCGCGGCGGCAGGGTCCCGATGCCCCGGCGCGGCGTGCTCGCAGCGCTGATCGCGGTTCTGGTGGTCCTGGGGGTCGGCGCGGGCGTCTGGTACATCGGCTCCGGGCAGTTCACCCGGGTCCCCGCGTTGATCGGCAAGACCGAGCAGGAGGCGCGGCAGCGGCTCGGCGACGCCGGTCTCGGCGTCAAGGAGGTGCGCCGCGACTTCAGCGAGACGGTCGAGCGGGGCACGGTGATCAGCAGCGACCCCGGCACCGGTGAGCGCATCCGGGGCAACGGCTCGGTGACCATCGTCGTCTCCCGCGGCCCGGAGATCGTGAAGGTTCCGGACCTGAAGGGCAAGCCGCTCGCCGAGGCTCAGCGGGAGCTCGAGAAGACCGGTCTCGCGCCCGGGGTCGTCACCGAGGAGTTCAGCGAGGACGTCGAGCGGGGCTCGGTGATCAGCACGGAGCCGGGAGCGGGCGCCGGGCGCAGCCCCGACACGGCCGTCGCGCTGACCGTCAGCAAGGGCGCGCTGGTCGATGTGCCGGACGTGGTCGGCGACTCGGTGGACGACGCCACCCGTGAGCTGAAGGACGCCGGCTTTGAAGTGCAGGTGGCCCCGGAGCGGATCAACTCGGCCGAGGAGGCCGGGGCGGTCGCCCGGCAGTCGCCCGGCAAGGGCGCGGAGGCGGCCCGGGGCGACACGGTGACGCTCACGCTCTCCAAGGGCCCGCGGATGGTCGAGGTCCCGGATGTGGTGGGCGACAAGGCCGACGACGCCGAGCGGAAGCTGAAGCAGGCAGGCTTTGAAGTGAAGGTGGAGAAGAACTTCCCCTTCCTCGGCGACGAGGTGGAGAGCCAGTCCGTCGACGGCGGCGAGCAGGCACCCGAGGGCAGCACCGTCACCATCCGGATCAAGGGCCTGTAGCAGCCGGGGCCCGTGGCAGCGAGCAAGGAACCGTGGAATCCGTGGAGCGTGTGCGCAACCCCGTGGGCAGTCATGTGCCCGTGGCGGGCGGTCTGGCCAGGATCGGTCTGGGCTATGCCCGTGAGCTGGGCGCGGAGGCCGTCCAGGTGTTCGTCGCCAATCCGCGGGGGTGGGCGACGCCCGCGGGGAACCCGGCACAGGACGAGCAGTTCCGCGCGGAGTGCGCGGCCGAGGGGATGTCGGCCTGGGTGCACGCCCCCTACCTGATCAACTTCGGCTCGCACACGGAGGCCACCGTGGAGCGGTCGGCCGAGTCGCTGCGGCACTCACTGCGCCGGGGACGGGACATCGGGGCGCTGGGCGTGGTGGTGCACACCGGCTCCGCGACCGGGGGGCGGCCGCGTGGCGAGGCCCTGGCGCAGGTCCGGGAGCGGATGCTGCCGCTGTTGGACGAGCTGGCGGACGACGATCCGTTTCTGCTGCTGGAGTCGACGGCCGGGCAGGGCTTCTCGCTCTGCTCCCGGATGGAGGACTTCGGCCCGTACTTCGAGGCGCTGGACTTCCATCCGAAGCTCGGCGTGTGCCTGGACACCTGCCACGCATTCGCCGCAGGTCACGATCTCGCCGCCCCGCAGGGGATGGCGCTGGCTCTGGACCTGCTGGCGGCGACCGTCGGCGAGGGGCGGCTGAAACTCGTCCACGCCAACGACTCCAAGGACGTCGTCGGGGCCCACAAGGACCGGCATGCGAACATCGGCGCGGGCCATATCGGCGAGGAGCCGTACCGGGAGCTGATGCGCCATCCGGCGACCGAGGGGGTGCCCCTGATCATCGAGACGCCGGGCCGCAAGGAGGGCCATGCGGCGGATGTCGCCCTGCTGAAGAAGCTCCGCTGACCGGCGGAGAGGCGGCAGAGCCCGGGGGCTACAGCTCGGGGCCGTCTCCGGGCTCCTCCTGGTAGGAGTAGCGCTGCTCCCGCCAGGGGTCGCCGAGGTTGTGGTAGCCCCGCTCCTCCCAGAAGCCCCGCCGGTCCGCGATCATGTACTCGACGCCCCGGACCCATTTGGGCCCCTTCCAGGCGTACAGATGCGGCACGATCAGCCGCAGCGGGAAGCCGTGCTCGGCGGTGAGCAGTTCGCCGTCCTTGTGGGTGGCGAAAATCGTGCGCTCGGAGGCGAAGTCCGACAGCCGCATATTGGCGCTGAAGCCGTACTCCGCCCACACCATCACATGAGTGACGTCGGCCGCCGGAGGGGCGAGCTCCACGATCGTGCGGGCGGGCACTCCGCCCCATTCGGCCCCCACCATGCTGAACTTCGTCACACAGTGGAGATCGGCGACGACGGTGGAGAAGGGCAGCGCCGAGAACTCCTCATGGTTCCAGCAGCGTTTGTCGCCGTCCGCGGTGTGGCCGAAGACGCGGAACTCCCAGCGGTCCGGCCTGAACTTGGGGACGGGGCCGTAGTGAGTGACCGGCCAGCCCCGCTGCAGCCGCTGTCCCGGCGGAAGCACGGACTCCTCTGGTGCGCGGTATTCCCGGCTCTCCGGCTGACCCATGCCCTCAATGGTGACAGACAGGAGGGGGTGGTCATGACCGGGTCTGCACCGATTCGGGCAACTCGTACTAAGCATGTACTTACTGGACGACCCCTGCTCGCGGTGCGAGGATGCGCCCACCTGCCGGTCACATGTGGAAGGAGCCTCTGCGATGCAGGGCGACCCCGAGGTCATCGAGTTCCTGAACGAGCAGCTGACTGCCGAACTGACCGCGATCAACCAGTACTTCCTCCATTCGAAGATGCAGGAGAACTTCGGCTGGACGAAGCTCGCCAAGTACACGCGCGCGGAGTCGTTCGACGAGATGAAGCACGCGGAGGTGCTCACCGACCGCATCCTCTTCCTCGACGCCCTGCCGAACTACCAGCGCCTCTTCCACGTCCGCGTCGGCCAGACGGTGACCGAGATGTTCCAGGCCGACCGGCAGATCGAAGTGGAGGCGATCGACCGGCTCAGGCGCGGCATCGAGCTGATGCGCAGCAAGGGCGACATCACCTCGGCGAATATCTTCGAGTCGATCCTGGCGGACGAGGAGCACCACATCGACTATCTCGACACCCAGCTGGAGCTGGTCGAGAAGCTCGGTGAGCCGCTGTACATCGCCCAGCTGATCGAGCAGCCGGACAGCTGACAGCCGGAACCGGTCTCTGCGGTCAGGCGATCAGGCGGCTTCTTCGAGCAGCGGGGCCTCGTCCGGCGACCCGGCGCCGGCGGTGAGCGCCGGCAGCCCCTGATCGAGCAGCTCACGGCGCGGGCAGCCGCCGCGGCCGAGCAGGGACTGGATCTTGCGGACGCAGGAGCCGCAGTCGGTGCCCGCCTTGCTGGCGGAGGCTATCTGCCGGGGGGTGCATGCGCCCGCGTCGGCGTGCTCCTTGACCTGCTTCTCCGTAATGCCGAAGCACGAGCAGACGTACACGCGGATCCACCTCCCGTCCGATGCGAGCAGTCCGGCCGCGAAACAACCGGCCCACTGATCAATAAGGCTAACCTAACCTTACCCGCCGGGGGCGGCTCGCAAAAGCCCCGGATACGCCTGTGGGGCGTGGATCACATGGATCCACGCCCCACAGGCGGTGTGCGCACACTCACCGACTCACTGGTCGCGGTACATCTCCGCCACCAGGAACGCCAGATCGAGCGACTGGCTGCGGTTGAGCCGCGGGTCGCAGGCCGTCTCATAGCGCTGGTGCAGATCGTCGACGAAGATCTCGTCGCCGCCGCCCACGCACTCCGTGACATCGTCGCCGGTCAGCTCCACATGGATGCCGCCGGGGTGGGTGCCCAGAGCCTTGTGGACCTCGAAGAAGCCCTTGACCTCGTCCAGGACGTCGTCGAAGCGGCGCGTCTTGTGGCCGGAGGCGGCCTCGAAGGTGTTGCCGTGCATCGGGTCGGTCACCCAGGCCACCGTGGCCCCCGAGGCGGTGACCTTCTCGACCAGCTCGGGGAGCTTGTCGCGGACCTTGTCGGCGCCCATGCGGACGATGAAGGTCAGCCGGCCGGGCTCACGCTCGGGGTCCAGCCTGTCGATGTACGTCAGCGCCTCGTCGACCGTCGTCGTCGGCCCCAGTTTGACGCCGATCGGGTTGCGGATCCGCGACGCGAACTCGATGTGCGCCCCGTCGAGCTGCCGGGTGCGCTCGCCGATCCAGACCATATGGCCGGATACGTCGTAGAGGTCGCCGGTGCGGGAGTCCACCCGGGTCAGCGCCGACTCGTAGTCCAGCAGCAGCGCCTCGTGCGAGGCGTAGAACTCCACCGTGCGGAACTCGGCGGGGTCGGTGCCGCATGCCTTCATGAAGTTCAGCGCGTTGTCGATCTCACGGGCGAGCTGCTCGTAGCGCTGGCCCGAGGGGGACGACTTCACGAAGTCCTGGTTCCAGGCGTGCACCTGCCGCAGGTCGGCGTAGCCGCCGGTGGTGAAGGCACGCACCAGGTTCAGCGTGGAGGCGGACGCGTTGTACATCCGCTTGAGCCGCTCGGGGTCCGGGACGCGGGCCGCCTCGGTGAACTCGAAGCCGTTGACGGAGTCGCCCCGGTAGGTGGGCAGTGTCACACCGTCGCGGGTCTCGGTCGGCTTGGAGCGGGGCTTGGAGTACTGCCCCGCGATCCGGCCGACCTTGACCACCGGCACGGAGGCGGCGTAGGTGAGCACCGCGCCCATCTGGAGGAGGGTCTTGAGCTTGTTGCGGATGTGGTCCGCGGAGACGGCGTCGAAGGCCTCGGCGCAGTCGCCGCCCTGGAGCAGGAACGCCTCGCCCTTGGCGACGGCTCCCATCCGGGCGCGCAGCTGGTCGCACTCGCCGGCGAAGACGAGCGGCGGATACGACTCGAGGTCCGCGATCACATCGCGCAGAGCCTCGGCGTTCGGGTAGTCGGGCTGCTGCGCCGCGGGCAGGTCTCGCCAGGTGTTGCCACCGACAGCGGTGGTCTTAGCGTTCACGGTCACGACGTCAAGATTACGGGGTCCTGGACGAGGGCCCGTCGAGCGCCCAGCAAATGAGACGAGAAGTCCACGGCGCACTGCGGATCAGCGGACGGCCATCGGACAGCCGCGGGCGGATGCGCTAGGGTCGGCGGCATGTTCGCGCCGCCGACGTGCCTCAATCAGAACTGGTGGTGGACCGCAGACCCGGCGGCCCACTGACCGAGCGCGCGACATCATCGCCAAGGCCGCCCGAGGGGCGGCCTTCACTGTTTCCCGGGTCTCCCGGAGAGAAGCGGCCGTTCCTCCCTCTCTCCCGGAAGGAACCCGCATGATCATCCAAAGGCTGCTGGCGGACGACTGCCCTCCGTTCGCTCTGCTGCGCCGCCGCACCCCCGGCGGCGACCACGACACCGTGGAACTGCTGATCGGGTCCGTGCACGAGGCCGAGCGCCTCGCGGACATCCCGGTCGGCGAGCTGCCGTCCCTCGCGCTCGTGCCCTTCCGGCAGATCAGGGAGCGCGGCTTCGACGTCCGCGACGACGGCACGCCGCTGACCGTGCTCGTCGCCGACGAGGTGCACGAGCTGCCGCTGGCCGAGGTGCTCGCCGGGCTGCCCGCGCATGAGGTGCGGGTGGAGGACGGCGGGTTTGACACCGAGGACGCGGCGTACTCGGACATCGTCCGGCGGGTCGTCCGGGACGAGATCGGCGCCGGTGAAGGAGCGAACTTCGTCGTACGGCGGACCTACACGGGGCGCATCCCCGGTTTCGGCCGCGCCGACGCGCTCGCCCTGCTGCGGCGGCTGCTCCAGGGCGAGCGGGGCGCGTACTGGACGTTCGCCGTGCACACCGGGGAGCGGACGCTGATCGGCGCGAGCCCCGAGGTGCATGTGCGGATGTCCGGGGGCACGGTCGTGATGAACCCGATCAGCGGCACCTACCGCTATCCGGAGGGCGGTGCGACGGCGGAGGGCCTGCTGGCCTTCCTCGACGACCGCAAGGAGCGCGAGGAGCTCTCCATGGTCGTCGACGAGGAGCTGAAGATGATGTGCACCGTCGGCGACATGGGCGGGGTGGTGATCGGGCCCCGCCTGAAGGAGATGTCGCACCTGGCGCACACCGAGTACGAGCTGCGGGGACGCTCCTCGCTCGATGTGCGCGAGGTGCTGAAGGAGACCATGTTCGCGGCGACGGTCACCGGGTCGCCGGTGGAGAACGCCTGCCGGGTGATCGCCCGGCACGAGGCGGGTGGCCGCGGCTACTACGCGGGCGCGCTGGCCCTCCTCGGCAGGGACGCCGGAGGGGCGCAGCGCCTGGACTCGCCGATCCTGATCCGCACGGCGGACATCGACGCGCAGGGCGTGGTGCGGGTGCCGGTGGGGGCGACGCTGGTGCGGCACTCGGACCCGGCGGGTGAGGTCGCCGAGACGCACGCCAAGGCGGCGGGGGTGCTGGCGGCGCTCGGGGTGCGGCCCGGGCGGCCGCGGGAGGAGTCCGTACGGCCCGGGCTGGCCGAAGACCCCCGGGTGCGGGCGGCGCTGGACGGCCGGCGGGCCCAGCTGGCGCCGTTCTGGCTGCGGATGCAGGCCCGCTCCGCACGGCTCACCGGGCGGGCGCTGGTGGTGGACGGGGAGGACACCTTCACCTCGATGCTGGCGCATCTGCTGCGGGCCTCCGGCCTTGAGGTGGCGGTCCGCCGCTTCGACGAGCCGGGCCTGCGGGCGGCGGTCCTCTCCCATCAGGGCCCGGTGGTGCTGGGCCCCGGCCCCGGAGACCCGACCGACGCCGCCGATCCCAAGATGCGGCTGCTGCGCGGGCTCGCCGGGGAACTGCTGCACGGCCACCGCCATGGGCTGCTGGGCGTCTGCCTGGGCCATGAGCTGCTCGCGGCGGAGCTCGGCCTGGACATCGTCCGCAAGGACGCCCCCCACCAGGGGGCCCAGGAACGGATCGACTTCTTCGGCCGGCCGGAGACCGTCGGCTTCTACAACAGCTTCACCGCCCGCTGCGACGAGGCGGCGGCGGAGGAGCTGGCGATGCACCGCATCGAACTGAGCCGCGACGCTCCGACGGGCGATGTCCACGCCCTGCGCGGCCCGGGCTTCGCGGGCGTCCAGTTCCACCCGGAGTCGGTCCTGACCACGTCGGGCGCGGAGCTGACGGCGTCGCTGCTTGCGGGGGTGCTGGTGCCGTGAAGCCGGGGGGCGGGGCGGCGTTCCCGTGCTTCGGGACGCGGGGCACCGCGGATCCTTCCCCCTCCCCGCCCGCTCCCGAAACCGGGGGCAGGCCCTTGCCGAAACCCGGGGCCCCAGACCCCGCAACGGCCTGAAGGCCGTGTCCTCAATCGCCGGACGGGCTGGAGTTCGGCTGCTCCGAATTCCAGCCCCGCCCGGGGCGCCCCGGAAGCAGTCCGGGGAGTTCGGTGCGCGGGGTCCGGGGCGGAGCCCCAGTGGGGCCTAGGCGCGGGGGACCAGCGTGTTGTCGCTGCGGCGGCCCGCCGCGTAGTCGTCGACGTTGCGCCGCGTCGTCTCGACGATCTGGGTCACCGCGTCCCGGGTGTAGTACGCCTGGTGCGAGGTGACCAGCACGTTCGGGAACGTCATCAGCCTGGCCAGGGTGTCGTCCTCGATCGCCTCGAGGGACCTGTCGAGGAAGAACAGACCGGCCTCCGCCTCGTACACGTCGAGGCCCACACCGGTGAAGCGGCCCCGACGCAACGAGTCGACCAGCGCGTCCGTGTCGATCAGGCCGCCGCGGCTGGTGTTCACCAGGATCGCGTCGTCCTTCATCATGCGCAGCGCCTCGGCGTCCAGGAGGTGATGGGTGGCGGGCAGCAGGGGGACATGCAGGCTGACCAGGTCGCTGGAGGCCAGCAGTTCCTCCTTCTCGACGTACTTCATGCCGAGGTCCACGCACGCGGGGTTGGGCGCGAGGTCCCAACCGAGCAGTTGCGCGCCGAAGCCGTGGGCGATCCGGGTGAAGGCCTCACCGATCTTCCCGGTGCCGAGCACGCCGACCGTGCGGCCGCGCAGATCGCGGCCCATCAGCCCGTCGAGGCGGAAGTCGAAGTACCGGGTGCGGCTCGCGGCGCGGACGACGTTGCGGTTGACCGCCATCGCCAGGGTCCAGGCGAACTCGGCGACGGAGTACGGCGAGTAGTACGAGACACGGGCGACGGTCAGACCGAGACTCCCGGCGACGTCGAGGTCGATGTTGTTGAAGCCCGTGGAACGCTGGGCGATCATCCGGGTCCCGCCGTCGGCCAGGATCCTCAGCACCTGTGCGCCCAGATCGGCGTTGACGCTGGTGGAGACCGCCTCGTGGCCTGCGGCCAGCGGGGCGGTGTCCTCGGCGAGGAAGACGTCCAGGCACCGGATGTCATGGCCCTTCGCGAAGGCCCTCTCGATCAGCGGTTTCTCGTCTGCCTGCACACCGAACGCCAGGACTTCCACGACACACCTCTCCAAGACGGGCAATCGGGCCGGATATCACGCTTGTCAGCGCGTGTCCGTATCGCGAATATACGGCCCGCGGCCCGTCGGCGCCCGGGCCGAACGGCCCTCGCCGTCGCCGTCGCCTCGCCGTCACCCTCGCCTCGCCGTCGACCTCGCCGTCGCGTCGCCCTCGGCCTCGGCCTCGCCGTCAGCCGAAGAAGACTCCGACCTCCTCGTAGAGCTTCGGGTCGACCGTCTTCAGCCTTGATGTAGCCTCGGCGATCGGAACGCGCACGATGTCCGTGCCGCGCAGCGCGACCATCGAGCCGAAGTCGCCGTCCCACACGGCCTCGATGGCGTGCAGCCCGAAGCGCGTGGCCAGCCAGCGGTCGAAGGCGCTGGGCGTGCCGCCGCGCTGGACATGGCCGAGCACGGTGGTGCGGGCCTCCTTGCCGGTGCGCTTCTCGATCTCCTTGGCCAGCCACTCCCCCACGCCGGAGAGCCGGACATGGCCGAAGGAGTCCACGGAGCCGTCCTTGAGGACCGCCTCGCCGTCCTTGGGCATCGCGCCCTCGGCGACGACCACGATCGGGGCGTAGCTCGCCTTGAACCGGGACGTCACCCAGGCGCAGACCTGGTCGAGGTCGAAGCGCTGCTCGGGGATGAGGATGACGTTCGCCCCGCCGGCGAGGCCGGAGTGGAGGGCGATCCAGCCGGCGTGACGCCCCATCACCTCCACCACCAGGACCCTCATATGGGACTCGGCCGTGGTGTGGAGGCGGTCGATCGCCTCGGTGGCGATGCCGACGGCGGTGTCGAAGCCGAAGGTGTAGTCGGTGGCGGACAGGTCGTTGTCGATGGTCTTGGGGACGCCGACGCACTTGACGCCGTACTCGTCCGACAGCCGGGCCGCGACGCCCAGCGTGTCCTCCCCGCCGATCGCGACGAGCGCGTCGACCTCGTCCTTGGCGAGGTTCTCCTTGATGCGGCGGACGCCGTCCTCTTCCCGGAAGGGGTTGGTGCGCGACGAGCCGAGGACGGTGCCGCCGCGGGGCAGGATGCCGCGTACGGAGGGGATGCCGAGGGGCGCCGCGTCGCCGTCCAGCGGTCCGCGCCAGCCGTCGCGGTAGCCGAGGAACTCGTACCCGTACTCCTGCACGCCCTTGCGGACGATGCCGCGGATGACCGCATTGAGCCCGGGGCAGTCGCCGCCCCCGGTCAGTACTCCGACGCGCATGGAATCTCTCCTTCGCATGGTGAGCCTAGTGACCGCCACGCTAATGGTGAGCCAGATCACTCGCAGATGGGAAGGATCGTCAACTTCGTTATGTCCCAGGGCGGTTGGGCCCAGGATTTTCACCCGAACGAGTAATGGCGTCAGGCGTCGTCCAGGCCTCGCTCTATCGCGTACCGCACCAACTCGACCCTGTTGTGGAGCTGGAGCTTGCCGAGGGTGTTCTGGACGTGGTTCTGCACGGTGCGGTGGGAGATGACCAGACGCTCGGCGATCTGCTTGTACGACAGCCCCTTGGCCACCAGCCGCAGCACCTCCGTCTCCCGCTCGGTGAGCCGCGGCGCATGCGGCTCACGGGCGTCNCGTCTCCCGCTCGGTGAGCCGCGGCGCATGCGGCTCACGGGCGTCGGCGGCGGGGGCGGGCTCGGCGGCCAGCCTGCGGTACTCACCGAGGACCAGCCCCGCGAGCCCAGGAGTGAAGACCGGGTCCCCGGCGGCCGTGCGGCGCACCGCGTCCGTCAGCTCACCGGTGCTGGCCGACTTGAGCAGATAGCCGGTGGCGCCGGACTTGACCGCCTCCAGCACGTCCGCGTGCTCGCCGCTCGCGGACAGCACGAGCACACGCAGCCCCTCCAGTGAGCCGACGAGTTCCTTGCACACCTGGACGCCCGGCTTCGCGGGCAGGTTCAGATCGAGGACGAGGACGTCCGGGCTCGCCGCACGCGCACGGCGCACCGCCTGCTCGCCGTCGCCTGCCGTGGCGACCACCTCAAAGCCCGCGGCCTCGAGATCGCGGGCGACCGCGTCACGCCACATGGGGTGGTCGTCGACCACCATGACCCTGATCGCCCGCCCGGTCTCCTGCTCTTCCGAAGGCTGCCGCTGGTCCGTCATCAGTCCTGTCCCGCCTTCCCCCGTGGAACCTTCAATTCGACTTCCGTGCCCTGCCCCGGCACCGAGATCACCTCGGCGCCGCCGCCCAGATCCCGCAGCCGCCCGCGGATGGACAGCGCGACCCCCATCCGCCCCTCCCCCTCGGCCTGCTCCAGCCGGCCCTCCGGGATGCCGGGGCCCTCGTCCCGAACGGTCACGACCACCTCGTCGGGCCAGTCCTCGACCAGGATCCAGGCGCGCGCCCGCTCCCCGACGTGTCTGCGGACATTGTCCAGGGCGGCGCCGACAGCAGCCGTCAGCTCCCGTGCGGCGGGGGCGGGCAGCAGCACCGGCGCGCCCGGTTCGGAGAGCGTCACCCGCGAGTTCGCGTACGGGCCCAGCAGGGTCAGCAGATCGCACGGCGCGAGGGCCTCGGGGAGCTCCGGGCCCGGCTCTTCGACGACTCGCACCACCGCGCCCTGCGAGGCGTCCTCCGAGACCCGGGACGCGGGCACCATGCCGCCGGCGACCAGGGTCCGCAGGGCGACTTCCTGCTCGCCCGCCAGTCGGCCCAGCTCGGCCGCCTCGCCGCCGAGGGCCGTGCCGCGCCGCTGCACCATGGCCAGCACCTGCAGCACGCTATCGTGGATGTCCCGGGCGAGCCGCTCCCGCTCCCGCGTCGCGGCCTCGATTTCCAGGGCGCGGGCGAGGGTCCGCTCGGAGGCGCGGGCGACCTCGACGACGTACCCGATGGCGATGGACGCCACCCACACCAGCAGCACGTTGTGGTACGTGTCGCGGCTCGGCTCGCCCCGCTCCACGATGTTGGCGACGGCGACGACGGACGAGGCGCCGACCGCCCAGCGCCAGCCGCCCTTGATCGCATAGGCGAGCACGGAACCCGCCGTCCAGATGGTCGGCAGCGTCGGTCCGTCGATCTGCTGCGCCTGTTCGTCCGCCAGCGGCGTCAGCAGGATGCCGGCGACGGCGACGGTCAGATCGGCGGCCAGAAAGCGCTTGGTGCAGTGCGCCGCGCCCGCCACCTTGGGCAGGGTGACCAGCGTCCACACGGCCATGAAGGCCAGGAAGACGGCGGCTGCGAGGGGCCGCTCGAACTTCTCCCGGGTGAAGAAGGCCAGCAGCACCGCGTAGACCATGGTCAGCACGCGGTACGCGGTCAGCGCCCGCCACAGCGGCTGTTCGACCGACATCCGCACGACGCGCTCGCGCTTGGCCATCTTCCCCACCCCAGGACGGACTGTACTGCCGGACCGCGGGCCGTCGGCTAGGCCGCGGGCCGGTCCTGGCGACGGTCGTCCCCGCGCCGGCCCGCCTTCCCCTGCGCCGCGGACTCGGCCCTGGCCTGCTCCTTCGCCTGCTCCTTGGCCTGTGCCCTCGCGGCCTTCTCGGCCTCCGCGATCTGGCGCTTGGCCGCCGTGGCGTAGATGTCGACGTACTCCTGCCCGGACAGCTTCATGATCTCGTACATGACCTCGTCGGTCACCGAGCGCAGGATGAAGCGGTCGTTCTCCATGCCCCGATAGCGGCCGAAGTCCAGCGGCTTGCCGATTCTGATGCCCGGCCGCATCAGCTTGGGGATCACCTTCCCCGGCGGCTGGATCTTCTCGGTGTCGATCATCGCGACGGGGATGACGGGCGCGCCCGTGGCCAGCGCCACGCGCGCGAGGCCGCCGGGCTTGCCCCGGTAGAGGCGGCCGTCCGGGGAGCGGGTGCCCTCGGGGTAGATGCCGAACAGGCCGCCCTGCTCGATCACCTCGATGCCCGCCCTGACGGCCGCCTCACCCGCGCCGCGCGCGCCGGAACGGTCCACCGGAAGCTGGCCCACGCCCTTGAAGAAGGCCGCGGTGAGCCTGCCCTTGACGCCGGGCGTGGTGAAGTACTCGGCCTTGGCGATAAAGGTGACCTTGCGGTCCAGTACGGCAGGCAGGAAGAACGAGTCCGAGAAGGAGAGGTGGTTGCTCGCGAGGATCGCCGGCCCCTGGGCGGGTACGTTCTCCAGGCCTTCCACCCAGGGCCGGAAGGCAAGCTTCAGCGAGCTGCCGAGGGAGAACTTCATTGCGCCGTAGATCAACTCGTGTGCCTCCTGTGTGCTCTCGAACAGACCTTAACCCGTGGCGGGCGTGTGTTCCCCGCGACAGCCCCGCCGCCGGGAGCGTCGACGGCCCTGGTCGGTGTCAGTCCGGTCGCGTACGGTGAGGTACACCCTTTGAGCCAGGCATCCCGTCGGAACAATTCCGTCCGCAGAATTCCGTCCGCGGGATTCGATCCTCATGAACAGGAGACCCCGGTGCCGGTCCTTCCCGGAGCTGAGCCGTTCCGCCACGAGGGCGGAGAGGTCGGCGTCCTCCTCTGTCACGGATTCACCGGTTCCCCGCAGTCGCTGCGCCCCTGGGCCGGATATCTGGCGGAGCGCGGGCTGACGGTGTCGCTGCCGCTGCTGCCCGGGCACGGCACGCGCTGGCAGGACATGGAGATCACCGGCTGGCAGGACTGGTACGCGGAAGTGGACCGCGAGCTGCGGGCCCTGCGGGAGCGGTGCAGCCGGGTGTTCGTCTTCGGCCTGTCCATGGGCGGGGCGCTCACGCTGCGGCTCGCCGCCAAGCACGGTGACGCGATCAGCGGCATCGTGCTGGTGAACCCGGCGAACAAGGTCCACGGCCTGTCCGCGCACGCCCTGCCGGTCGCCCGGCACCTGGTGCGCACGACGAAGGGGCTGACCGACGACATCGCCAAGGACGGCGTGAAGGAGCTCGGCTACGACCGGGTGCCGCTGCACTCCGCGCACTCGCTGCGCCAGTTCCTGAAGCTGGTGGACGGGGAGCTGCCGCAGGTCACCCAGCCGCTGGTGCTGCTGCACAGCCCGCAGGACCATGTGGTGCCGCCCGTCGACTCGGCGCGCATACTCAGCCGCGTCTCCTCGCGGGACGTCAAGGAGATCCTGCTGGAACAGAGCTACCACGTGGCGACGTTGGACCACGATGCGGAGCTGATTTTCGAGGAGAGCTACGCGTTCATCGGCCGGCTCGCCCCCAGCGCGGGGAAGGAAGGAAGCACCACCGGTGGCTGACCAGCACGACGCGGACCGGGACGGGGACCGCGACCGGGAGCCGCAGCGCATCGACGAGGAGGCCGCCTGGGCCGCCATCGTCGCCGGGTACGGCGAGGAGCCCGCGGACCCGCCGGGGGCCAAGCCCTTCAAGTCCGTGGACGACCTGGCCGCGCTGGAAAGCAAGGTCGACGACGGTCCGCAGGACCGCGGGCCGGGCTCCCGCGAAGACGCGGACGGCGGGGGCGGCACGGACGCGGGAGCGGGCGGAGGGCCCTCGCTGGGCGGCTCGGTCACCTTTGCGCCCGGAGTGGGCGGCGGCCCCCGCGACTACCGGGTCTCCGAGCCCTCCGACGACGATCCCGGCGAGGGCGACGAGGGCCACTTCGTGCCGCCGGAGCCCCCGCCGCTGCCGGAATCCGACGTCACGGCGAAGTTCGCCTGGCTCGCGGTGGTCGGCGGACCGGTGCTGATGCTGGTCGCGGTGCTGTTGCGGTGGGACATGACCTGGTGGCTCACCACGCTGTGCGTGGGCGGCTTCCTGGGCGGTTTCGTCACCCTGGTGGCGCGGATGCGGCCGGGCGACGACGAGGACGACGATCCGGGGCGCGGCGCGGTGGTGTAGCGCGGGCGCGGTGTAGCGCGGCGCGGTGGTGTAGCGCGGGGCGTAGCGCGGCGGGTCAGACGGCGGGGACGCGGAGGGCGGCCAGGACCGGGAGATGGTCCGTGGCCGCCCTCAGATCGTCGTCGGCAACGCCGTCCAGCCCGGCGGGAACGCCGCAGCCGAGGACCTCGACGCCCTTGGTGGCGAAGATCGCGTCGATCCGCTGGTGCGGGTCGGCCGGCGTGGAAGTGTGCTCCCCTCCCCAGGGGGCGACCGCCCAGCAGTCCTGGAGCTCCGCCCCGAGCCGGCGGAAGGAGCGGCCGCCGGGGCGTTCGTTGACGTCGCCCGCGGCGACGGCGTACGGCACGTCCAGCGCCGCCAGCCGCCGCAGCACCATGCCGGCCTGCTCGTAGCGCTCATCCGCCCGCAGGCTCAGATGGCAGCTGAGCACCCCGAGTCGGGCGGCTCCGAAGCGTACGACCGCGGTGGCCAGCCCCCGGCGGTGCAGCCCCGGGGTGAGCGGCAGCAGCACGTCCTGAGTGCGCTCCACGGTCGCGCGCATCGAGCACAGCAGCAGCGGCCCGGCGGCGGTCGCCCCGCCGCTCAGCACCACCAGCTCGCTCTTGGCCGCCAGCCGGGCGGCATGCTTGCGCCACCGGAAGAAGCGCGGGGCCTCCTGTACGCACACCAGGTCGGGCGCGCAGGCGCGGATCACCCGGGCGAGTGCGTCCTCGTCGTCCCGCATGGAGCGGATGTTGTAGCTGAGCACCCGGATGACGGCGGAACCGTCGGGCTCGGTGTGGGGGTTGGGGAGCGGGGGGAGCGGCATGGGGGGCATTTCCCCAATCCCGCCCCTTCCCGAAACCGGGGGCTCCGCCCCCAGACCCCTGTACGGCCTTCGGCCGTGTCCTCAAACGCCGGACGGGCTGAAAATTGGGCTCCGCCCAATTCCAGCCCCGCCCGCGTCTGGGGCACAGGAGCCCGCGCAATCAAGCCCCGCCGGCGCTTGAGGCGCGAGGGTCCGGGGGCGGAGCAGCCCGCACCACAAGCCCTGCTGACGTCTGACGCGGAGGAGCCCGCGCAATCAAGCCCCGCCTACGGAACCAGGCACAGAAACCCGCACCACAAGCCCCGCCAACGTATATGGCGGAGGAGTCCCCGCCACACGCCCCGTCGACGTCCGACGCGGAGGAGCCCGCGCAATCAAGCCCCGCCGGCGCTTGAGGCGCGGGAGTCCGGGGGCGGAGCCCCCGGAAACCGGGGTCTGGGGCGGAGCCCCAGGAAGGCGTCAGCCGTGTCGGGCCAGGTCCGCCGCGCCCACCAGGCCCGCCTTGCCGCCGAGTTGCGCGGCGAGGACCTGGGCGTGGGGGCGCCACTGACCGCCGATCAGCCAGCGGCGGAAGGACTTGCGGATCGGGTCGAGGACCAGTTCGCCCTCGTCGGAGACGCCGCCGCCGACGATGAACGCCGAGGGGTCGAACAGGGACGCCAGGTCCGCGAGGCCCGCGCCGGCCCAGCGCGCCAGTTCGCGGAAGGAGTCGACGGCGACCGGGTCGCCCTGCCGGGCCGCGGCGCTGACGTGCTTGCCCTCGATGCCGCGGGAGGTGCCGTCGCCCAGTCCCAGCAGGATCTGCGCGTTCTCGGGCGTGGCGTTGGCGCGCTGGCGCGCGTATCGGACGAGAGCGCGCCCGGAGGCGTACTGCTCCCAGCAGCCCTGGCTGCCGCAGCCGCACAGCAGCCCGTCCGGAACCACCCGGATATGGCCGAACTCCGCGGCCACTCCGAAGCGCCCGCGGCGCAGCTTGTTGCCGATGATGATGCCGCCGCCGAGCCCGGTGCCGAGGGTGATGCAGATGACGTCGTCATGGCCCTGGCCGGCGCCGAAGCGGTACTCGCCCCATGCGGCCGCGTTCGCGTCGTTCTCGACGACCACCGGCAGGCCGACGCGCTGCTCGACCTTGTCCTTGAGCGGCTCGTGCCGCCAGTCGATGTTCGGCGCGAAGAGCACGGTGGCGCGCTTGTCGTCGACGTATCCGGCCGCGCCGATGCCGACGGCTTCGATGTCGCGCCCCTCCCCGGCCGAGGCCACGGCGGAGCAGATCGCGTCGACGATGCCCTCGGAGGTCGACGGGGTGGGCACCTTGTGCGTCTCGAGAATGGTGCCCTCTTCGTCGACCACGCCCGCCGCGATCTTCGTGCCGCCGATGTCGACGCCGATGGTGAGTCCCATGTGTCCCTCAGTTTTCGGTCGAGCCCCGCTATGGCCAACCGTACCCGAGGGCGGGCACCCGCCTGTCAGTCCAGGTCGATGTGCTCGCTGGGGCCCGGGCCCTCGTCAGGGCGTCCGTCACGGTGTCCGCCGTCACGTCCGTCACGTCCGTCACGCGGGTCCCCGGGTTCCTCGGTGTCGCCCGGCCGCTGCGTCCAGCGTCGCTCATGGCCCTCGACGGCGGATCGATAGGCGGCGAGCAGTTCGCCGCCTGCGGCGGCGAGGTGGTCGAAGACCCGGGGGTTGCGCTCGATGACCGGCTCGACGGCCGCCTTGGCCTGCTGGACGAACTGCTGTACCGCCTGCTGCGCGGCTGCCCCGGGCAGGGAGCCCTGGAGGGAGGAGACCTTGTCGGCGACGGCGTCCAGCAGCTTCCTGAACTCCTCGGACGCCGTGCCGGTCTGCTCCCCGTACTGGTCGCTTCGGCGCGCCCGCTCCGCCTTCAGGTCCTCGGCGCACGCATCGGCCCAGGCGTCGGCGTCGACCCGGGCGTCGGGGCGCTCGGTCGCATCGCTCATGGCGTACTCCGTGTCGGTCTCGCTGCCAGGCGTCACGGGGCCGGGACGGCCCTGCGTATGCCCGACGTTACCCGAACGGGCGATGTGTCTTCATCGTCCGAGCGGCCACAGCCCGGGGTCCGGGGCGAAGCGCACCGTCAGCTCGCCGTCCACCAGCCCCGCCCCCGCGACGGTGCAGCGGCGCAGCGCGGCCGGCAGCGGCGCGATCCTGCGGAACGGCCCGGCCGTGACCAGCAGTTCACCGCCGCGGCGGACCAGGGTCAGCTCCTCCTTGACCGCGCCGGGCAGCGGCAGCCGCCAGACGATGAAGCCGCCGTCGGCGCCGCCGTCCTCGGATCGCCGGTCCTCCACCGTCCAGCCCGGACCGGGGGCGAGCAGGGCGTCGTCGGACGGCGCGAGCAGGGCGAGGTCGTCGAGCCCGCGCGGGTCGCGGCCGAGGTGCGGCAGCTCGCACACCGTGCCGTACTCGGTGCGCAGCTCCGCAAGGTGCTTGTGCTGCTGTGCGATGAGCCCGGCGAGCCAGGCGTCGGGCGTCTCGGCGGGCAGCACCCGGTTGGCGACGACCATGTCGGGGGCCGGCCCCTGGAGGGCGAGGCCGAGGCGGGCGGAGCGCAGGGCGTCCGCGGCGGCCGGTCCCGGCTCGGCGACCAACCGCACGGCGGTGGCCGGGTGGTCGACGACCGCCTGGACGGCGGCCAGCTCGGCGTCCCAGCGTTCGGCTGTCTCGTAGAGCCGCTGTGCGGGCATCGGGACCCCGGCCAGCTGCGCGAGTACGGGGCGCAGGGCGCGGGCGGCCTGCCGTTCCCGCGGCAGCAGCCGGCGCAGATAGCGCCGGAGCTGCTCGGGCAGGGCGAGCAGGGCGATGGCCCGGCGCAGCGGGGGGAGGTCGAGGACGATCCGGTCCCAGTCGCCGCGCGCGGCGTGGGCCAGGGCGCGGAGCAGGGCGAACTCCTCGCTGCCGGGCAGCTCGGTCAGCTCCTCGTCTTCCAGCCGGGCGGCGCCGAGCAGGTCGAGGGCGGCGCCGCAGCGCTCCTGGAGGGAGAGGAACTCGGCGCGGAAGTCGGCGGCGGGCTCGATGCGGGCGGCCCACAGGCCGTCGGCGACCGGCTCGGGCGTTTCGACGCCGCCGCGTACGGGCGCGCCCAGCACCTCGCCGGGGTCGGCGCTCAGGAAGAGCGTGCGCTCTCCGCCTCGGGCGGCGGCGAGCGCCGTGGCCGCGGCGACGACAGTGCGGCCCGCGCCGCCGAGGCCGGTGACGAGGACCGTGCGCATCAGGTGTACGGCCCGCTCTCGACGCGCTGCTTCAGCCCGTCCAGCGCGCGGTCGATGATGACCTTCTCGGCCTTGCGCTTGATCATGCCCAGCATGGGGATCTTGACGTCCACGGTGAGCTGGTAGGTGACCTCGGTGCGGTCGCCCGCGCCGATCGGGGCGAGGGTGTAGGAGCCGTCGATGGCGCGCAGCATCTGGGACTTGACCAGCGTCCAGCTGACCTGGTTCGGGCCGTGCCAGGTGTAGGCGAGGGTGTGGTCGTCCTTGATCGCGCCCGCGTCGAGGACCAGCCTGACCTGCTCGGCGCGGCCCTGGTCGTCGGAGGCGAGCACCTCGGCCTGCTTCACCTCTCCGGTCCACTCCGGGTAGCGGGCGAAGTCGGAGATCACCGCCATGACGTCGGCCGGCGCCGCCGCGATCTCGATGCTCGAGCTGGTGTGTTCCGCCATCGCTGCGGCTCCTCACAGTGCGGTACGGACCGGTGTGGTGTGTATTGACCGGGGCTGGTGGTGTGTGCGGTGTGAAGGCTATCGCGGCCGGTCGGGCGGACCGCCCGGGGCCTGTTGGGGCGTGTGGGCCGCTCCGGGGGTTGGTCACCAGGTGAGCGTCCAGGGCTTGCCGGTGGCCGCGAAGTGGCCGACGTTGACGCATTCCGTGGCTCCGACGCGCATCCGGGGCGACAGCGGCTGGTGGACATGGCCGAAGAGGGCGTATCGGGGCCGGGTGCGGTGGATGGCCTCCAGCAGGGCGCGGCTGCCGCGTTCGAAGCGGCGCGGCACGGTGTCGTAGGTCAGTTCGGGGACGTCCGGGGGGATGTGCGAGCAGAGGACGTCGACCTCGCCGAGTGCCTCGACCTTGGCCGCGTACTCCTCGTCGGGGATCTCGTAAGGGGTGCGCATCGGGGACTGCAGTCCGCCGCCGACGAAGCCGAAGACGACTCCGCCGATCTCTGCGCGTTCGCCGTCGAGGACGGTGGTTCCGGGTCTGGCGTATTCCGACCAGAGTGCGGGGATATCGACGTTGCCGTAGGTGGCATACGTCGGTGTGGGGAGGGCGGCGAACATCTCGGCGTACTGGGCGCGCACGGCGGCCTCGATGGCGCTCTCCCGGTCGGCGCCGAGCTCGGCCCAGAGCCTGCGGGCGAGCTCCCGGGCCTCGCCGAAGCGGCGGGCGGTGCGCAGTTCCACGATCAGATCGGCGTTCCGCTCGCCGAAGAGGTCGGGGAAGATGCCGCGCGAGTGGTCGGCGTAGTCAAGGAAGAGCACCAGGTCGCCCAGGCAGATCAGGGCGTCGGCGCCGTCCCCCGCGGTGGCGAGATCCTTGGCGTTGCCGTGCACGTCGCTGACCACGTTGACTCGCATGCCTCGCATAACGATCACCCTAGGACGCGGGCTCGGACCTGGGTAGAGGCGGGCGGACGGGCAGTTACCTGCGAGTCATGAAAGGGGTGGACTAACCTGCGCGAAGCACCGCGGAACGTGTGTGACGCAGGGAACATCTGGCCGGGAACCCCTATCGGGAAGCGAGTACTGGTGGGTAACGTCCGGGCAGTCCAGTCGTGCTCACCCCCACTGAGCACCCTGCCCGATCTTGGACCGCAGCCGGTGCATCACACAGAGCCGTGGCGTCGGCAGCCTGATGAGGAGCAGCAGTCTTGCGCGAGTTCAGCCTTCCGGCCCTGTACGAGGTCCCCACGGACGGCAACCTGACGGATCTGATCCGCCGCAATGCCGCTCAGCATCCCGATGTCGCGGTGATGGGCCGCAAGGTCGCGGGCGTCTGGACGGATGTGACCGCCCGGCAGTTCCTCGCCGAGGTGCGGGCCGCCGCCAAGGGCCTGATCGCCTCGGGCGTCCGGCCGGGCGACCGGGTGGGGCTGATGTCGCGCACCCGGTACGAGTGGGTGCTGCTGGACTTCGCGATCTGGAGCGCCGGCGCGGTGACCGTCCCGGTGTACGAGACCAGCTCCGCCGAGCAGATCCAGTGGATCCTCGGGGACTCGGGCGCGGTCGCCGTGCTCGTGGAGAGCGACGCCCACGCCGCCGCGGTGGACTCCGTGCGGGACAGGCTGCCGGAGCTGCACAGCGTCTGGCAGATCGAGCGCGACGGGGTCGGTGAGCTGGTCGCGGCCGGCGCGGAGGTCGACGACGCCACGGTCGACGAGCGCAGCGCGAGCGCCAAGGCGGACGATCCGGCGACCATCGTCTACACCTCGGGCACCACCGGCCGCCCCAAGGGCTGTGTGCTCACCCACCGCAGCTTCTTCGCGGAGTGCGGCAACGCGGTGGAGCGGCTCAAGCCGCTGTTCCGCACGGGCGAGTGCTCCGTGCTGCTGTTCCTGCCCGCCGCCCATGTCTTCGGCCGGCTGGTCGAGGTCGCCGCCGTGATGGCGCCGATCAAGCTCGGCTGCGTGCCGGACATCAAGCAGCTCACGGATGAGCTGGCGTCCTTCAAGCCGACGCTGATCCTCGGCGTGCCGCGCGTCTTCGAGAAGGTCTACAACGCGGCGCGGGCCAAGGCGCAGGCGGACGGCAAGGGCGCGATCTTCGACAAGGCGGCGCGCACGGCCATCGACTACAGCCGGGCGCTGTCCACCCCGTCGGGGCCGTCCATGGGGCTGCGGCTCAGGCACAAGGTCTTCGACCTGCTCGTCTACCGCAAGCTGCGTGCGGTGCTGGGCGGGCGCGGCGAGTACGCCATCTCCGGCGGCGCGCCGCTGGGCGAGCGGCTCGGCCACTTCTTCCGCGGCATCGGCTTCACGGTGCTGGAGGGCTACGGCCTGACCGAGTCCTGTGCGGCGACGGCGTTCAACCCCTGGGACCGCCAGAAGATCGGCACGGTCGGCCAGCCGCTGCCTGGCTCCACCGTGCGGATAGCGGACGACGGCGAGGTGCTGCTGCACGGCGAGCATCTGTTCCAGGGGTACTGGAACAACGAGTCTGCGACGGCCGAGGCGCTCACTGACGGCTGGTTCCACACCGGCGACATCGGCACGCTCGACGAGGACGGCTATCTCACGATCACCGGCCGGAAGAAGGAGATCCTGGTCACCGCGGGCGGCAAGAACGTCGCTCCCGCGGTGATCGAGGACCGCATCCGCGGACATGCGCTGATCGCGGAGTGCATGGTGGTGGGCGACGGACGTCCCTTCGTGGGGGCGCTGGTCACCCTGGACGAGGAGTTCCTCGGCCGCTGGGCGGCGGAGCACGGCAAGCCCGCGGGGGCGACGGCCGCTTCGCTGCGCGAGGACCCGGAGCTGCTGGCCGAGGTCCAGAAGGCGGTGGACGACGGCAACGCGGCCGTCTCCAAGGCGGAGTCGGTGCGCAAGTTCCGTGTGCTGCCGTCCCAGTTCACGGAGGAAGCCGGTCACATCACGCCGTCGCTGAAGCTCAAGCGCAATGTGGTGGCGAAGGACTTCGCGGACGAGATCGAGTCGATCTACCGCGGCTGACCCGCCGCGGCTGATCAGCCGGGCGATGCGCCGCCCGCGAGGTCCACGGCGAGGATCCTTTCCATGTTCCGTTCCGCGAGCGCGGTGATGGTGAGGAACGGATTGACGCCGATCGAGCCGGGGATCAGCGAGCCGTCGGTGACGTACAGGCCCGGATACCCTTTGACGCGCCCGAAGTCGTCGGTGGCCCGGCCCAGCACGCAGCCGCCCAGCGGGTGGTACGTGAAGTCGTCGGCGAACGCCCGGTTGCCGCCGAAGAGGTCGTACCGGTAGATGGTGACATTGGCCCGGTTGATCCGGTCGAACAGGGACTTGGCGGCGCTGACGGAGGGCTGGTTCTGCTCCCTTCGCCAGTCGAGCCGCACGGCGTCGGCGGCCGCGTCGTAGCGGAGCACACCGCGTTCCGGGTTTCTGGTGATCGCCAGATAGAGGCTGATCCAGTGCTCGAACCCCATGGGCAGCGGCGCGACCTCGGCGAACACCGGGCAGGCCGGGTTGGCCCAGTCGTCGATGCCCAGCGCGGGCATGGTCGCCTGGCAGGCGCCGACGGTGTCCCAGAGGTGGTTGGCGCGCGCCGTCATCACATTGCCGTTGTGGCCCCAGCCGCGGCCGACCTCGTCGTCGAGGCCGGGCAGCGTGCCCGTCTCGCGGGCGCGCACCAGGAGTTCCGCGGTGCCGAGGCTGCCCGCCCCGAGGAACAGCCGGGCACAGCCGACCTCCCTGGTCTCGACGGTGCGTCCGGAGTCGTCGGTGCGGTCGGCGGTGACCACGTAGGAGCCGTCGGGTTCCCTGCGGATGGATCTCGCCCGGCAGCCGGTGGCGATGACGACGCGGCCGGTGCCGAGGGCGGCGGCGAGATAGGTCTTGTCGAGACTGCGCTTGCCGTGGTTGTTGCCGTAGATGACCTCGCCCGCCAGCGCGGACTTCGGCGCCTGCCCGGACGCCTCGCGCTCCATGTGGGCGAAGTCGTAGACGCTGGGCACGAAGACGGTGCGCAGCCCGGCGTGCCGGGCGTGTCTGCGGGAGATCCGGGAGAAGCGGTACCACTTGGTCGACTCGAACCAGGCGGGGTCGACCGTGTTGACACCCAGCGCGGCACGGGCGCGTGGGAAGTAGGTGTCGTACATGCGCGCCGCATCGATCTGCGGGAGGACCTCGGTGAGGTACGAGCGCGGCGGGGTGACCGCCATACCGCCGTTGACCAGCGAGCCGCCGCCTACGCCGCGGCCGACGTAGACGGCCATGTCCGGATGGGCCACCCGGTCGAGTACGCCGGGGTAGGGGGTGATGTCCTTGTTGACGACGTCCAGCCAGAGGAAGGTCGCGAGCGGGGCCTCGGTGCGGCCGCGGAACCACATGGAGCGGTGGTCGGGCGCGCCGGTGGAGCAGAACACCTTGCCGTCCGGGCCGGGGGTGTTCCACAGGCGGCCCATTTCGAGGACGAGGGTGTCCACGCCCGCCTCCGCGAGGCGCAGGGCGGCCACGGACGCGCCGTAGCCGGAGCCGATCACGACGGCGGGGGCGTAGTCGGCGGACCTCTGGGCGGCGGTGCGGCGGGATGCCGGGCCGATGCGGGTCAAGCCGAGGGAGGCCGCCGTCTGGAGGGCGGCCAGACCGATAAGGTGACGGCGTGTCAGTTTCGGGTTCATAGCCGGAGCATGGGCGGAATTCAGAATTCCGCCCATATGCCGCGCACGGCCGGAACTGACTGCCCGTCAAAAAGCTTTGACGCAGCTCAGCGAGGTGTTTAACACAACCGTCACAAACCGGGATGCGGCCGGTTTCTACAGGAGTGTGCGGAGCTTCTCGGCCAGCAGATCCCAGCGCCACTTCTCCTCGACCCAGGCACGGCCCCGCTCGCCCATGCTGCGCCGCAGCTCGGGGTCGTCCAGCAGCTTGAGGATCCGCTCGGCCGCCTCCCCGGGCGCGCCGCCCCGGACCACCCAGCCCGTCTCGCCTTCGAGCACGGCGTCCGGCGCACCGCCCGAGTCGCCCGCGACGACCGGCAGACCGGTCGCGGAGGCCTCCAGGTAGACGATGCCGAGGCCCTCCACGTCCAGGCCTCGCCGACGCGTGCGGCACGGCATCGCGAACACGTCGCCCGCGCCGTAGTGGGCGGGCAGCTCCTCCCACGGCACCGCGCCGGTGAACCGCACCGACCCGGCCACCCCGGTTTCCCGCGCCAACCGGCGCAGCTCCTTCTCATACGGGCCGCCGCCCACGACCAGCAGAACGGCGTCCGGGATCTCCGCCAGGACCGCCGGCATCACGCGGATCAGCGTGTCCTGGCCCTTACGCGGCACCAGCCGCGAAACGCACACCACCACGGGCCGGTCCGCGAGCCCCAGCCGCTCGCGCACCGCGTCGCCGCCCGAGCCGGGGTGGAAGGTCTTCTCATCGACTCCGGGCGGCAACTGCACCATGCGTGAGGCCGCCTCAGGGGTGAGGGCTGCGGCGATCCGGGAACGGGTGTACTCACCCAGATAGGTGATCGTGTCCGTGGTCTCGCCGATCCGCCGCAGCAGCTGCCGGGACGCCGGAAGCTGCGCCCAGCCGGCCTCGTGGCCATGCGTGGTGGCCACGATCCGCCGCGCGCCCGCCGCGCGCAGCGCCGGGGCCATCAGGCCCAGCGGGGCGGCCGCCCCGAACCACACGGACTCGCACCCGTGTTCGCGCAGCAGCTGCACCGCCCGCCGGGTGACGCGCGGCGTCGGCAGCAGCATGGTCGTACGGTCCCGTACGACGGTGAACGGCTGCTCCGCGTCGAAGACGGCGGTCGCCTCGACGCCCTCGCGGCTCCGCTTCCAGGTGGAGGCGTAGACCACAAGCTGCTCCGGGTCCAGCCGCAGCGCCATGTTGTGCAGGAACGCCTGGATGCCCCCGGGGCGGGGCGGGAAGTCATTGGTCACGATCAGGGTCTTGTGCATCGCCGCCGACAGTACCCAACGGCCGCGCCTGTCCGCCTCCGGGCCGTCCCCGGCGGCATCATGGCCGTCATGATCGGCGCATACCGGACCCAGCCGTGGCTTGTGTGGGCCTGGCTGCTCACCAGGGCGGCGCTGCTGCTGTGCGTTCTCAAAGTGATCGTCGTGCCGGGCCCCGACGTCACCTCCGATGTGTCGGTGATCTACCGGGGCTGGTACGAGGTGCTGCGCGGCGGAACGTATCCCCTGGACGACGTCACCTGGCAGTATCCGCCCGGCGCCGCGCTGCCCGTCCTCGCGCCCGGGACGCTGCCGTTCCTGGACTACGCGACCGCCTTCTTCGCGCTGTGCCTGCTGTGCGACGCGGCCGTCCTCGGGCTGCTGCTGTACGCCGGCGCGGGCGGGCCGGGCCGGTCGGCGCGGGGCGCATGGGTGTGGACGGCCGGAGTGCCGCTGCTCGGACCGACCGCATACGCCCGTTACGACCTGATGGTGACCGCCGTCGCCGTGGCCGCCCTGCTGGCGGGGGCGCGCAGGCCGCGGGCGCTGGGGGCGCTGGCGGCCGTCGGGGCGCTGCTGAAGCTGTGGCCGGCGCTTCTGGTCGTCGGCGTGCGGCGGGGACGGCCCGCTTGGGCCGCGTGGTCCACCGCGGCGGTCACTGCGGCCGCGCTCACGGTCCTCCTGGTCGCGGCGGCGCCCGGCGCGCTGGCCTTCCTCGCCTTCCAGCGCGACCGGGGCATCGAGATCGAGTCGCTCGGCGCGCTGGTGTTCCATGTGGCCCGACACGTCGGCTGGGACGGCCAGGTGCTGCTCAACTACGGCTCGGTCGAGTTCCTCGGTCCGCATGTGCCTCTGGTCGGCGCCCTCTCCCTGGGGCTGAGCGCCTTGGCGCTGGCCTGGCTGGTGCTGTGGCGCGTCCGGGCGCGGAGGTTCACGGCGAGCACGGTGTGCGACGCCGCGTTCGCGGCGGTGCTGCTCCTGACCGTGACCAGCCGGGTGCTCAGCCCGCAGTACCTGCTGTGGCTCGTCGGCCTGGCAGCGGTGTGCCTGACCTTCCGCCCCAGCCGGATGGGTCCGCCGGCGATGCTGGTCCTGGCGGCGACCGCGGTGACGCTGCTGGAGTTCCCCTTCTTCTTCGGCCATGTCGTCGCGAGCGACGCGCTGGGACTCGGACTGCTGGTCGCCCGCAACGGGCTGCTGGCGGCGGCGACGGCGGTGGCGTGCGCGAGGTTGTGGAAGGCGGGGGTGCGGGGGGAGGCGGTGCGGGGGGAGGCGGGGTCTTCGAGGCGTGCTTCTCCCCTCCCCCGCCCCTTCCCGTAACTGGGGGCTCCGCCCCCAGCCCCCCTCCGGGGGAGCGCGGGACGGGGCTGCCGCCCCACACCCCGACGCGGCGGCTCCGCGCCGCCGACACCCCTCCCGGGAACACGAACCCCGGAGGACCGGCACCCGGCCACGGGGGCCGGTGCGCACGAGGACACGCCTGGCCCCAGGCGGAGCCCAGAGGGCCGAAGCACGGGGCAGGGAGCGACCGGCAGAAAGACGGGCGGGGAAAGGCCCGCACACCGGCACAGCAGCTCTACGCCGCACAACACCCCTCCCGGGAACGCGAACCACGGAGGGCCGACGCCCGGCGACCGGAACGGGCGCACGAGGACACGCCTGGGCCCCGGGCGGAGGCCAGGGGCCCAGGCACGGGGGTGCAGGGGGCGAAGCCCGCACCGCCGGCAGGGCGGCGGTGCGGAAAGGGGCCGCGCTGCGCGGGTCAGGGAGACAGGCGGGTTTGGGTGTAGGCCCGCCACTGGGTCTCCAGCGTCCTCACCTTCACGCCCAGCACCTCCCGTACCCCAGGCTCCGCTCCCCCCGCGCCCGCCGCCCGGTACAGCTCGCGCAGGCGGGTCTCGCCCCAGCGGTCCGCGATGAGGGCGCAGGCCAGCCAGGCGCCCTCGTAGGCGAGCGCGAGGGTCTCCGGAGGGCCGCCGAAGGCGAAGGAGGCGTCGGCGGGCAGGGTCGCGGGCAGGTCGCCCCGGCGGACGGCGCGGGTCAGGGCGGGGGCGAGGTCCGGCGCGGGGCGGGAGGAGGTGCGGTAGGCGGACCAGTCCGCGAAGCCCTCGGAGAGCCACATGGGGGTCGACGCGGACGTCTCCGCGCGGGTGGCGACATGGGCGGCCTCATGGGTGAGGACCACCTCGCGCCCGTACGCGCTGAGCTCCCCGTACGCCTCGGGGTTGACGATCAGCCGGTCGGGAGTCCCCGCCCCGCCGGCGGCCACCGCCGCCATGCCCCGGTACGCGGCCGGCTGCCCGCCCAGCAGCCCGCCCATCCCGTCCAGGGAAGCGGGGACGAGGACCACCACCCTGCGCGCCCACGGCAGCGGCCATGCGGCCGAGACGGCGGGGACCGCCCGGTCGGCGTCGGCGGCGAGCTCGCGCAGCCGGGCGGCGGGCTGTCCGACGCCGAGCACCAGGCTCCGCGCGCCCCGTGCCGTCCGCACCTCGCCCTGGTCCCAGAGCTGCTGCGGGGCCCCGGCCGCGGGGCGGTCGGCCCGCACCCGCCAGCGGCCCGCGCCCCCGCCGTCGCGGCGCAGCTCCAGCCGCCGCGCCGCGGTGGTCTCGGGCCCGGAGCCGTGCCCCTCGAAGCGGTGGCGCAGCTCCGCCGCGACGACTGCCTGCGCGCCCTCGCGGCGCACCGCGGTCACCCAGTAGGCGCACGTGGCGAGCGGCAGCCGGGCGCGCAGGGCGGCCGCGCGCTCCTCCAGCGCGTCGTCGAGGGGCGGCTCGCCGGACGCTCTGCACCCGGACGCCGTCAGCAGCGCGGCCGCGGCCGCGCCGGCCGCGGCCCGGATCGCCTCGCGCCTGGTCGCCACCCCACGATCGTAGGGTCAGACCCGGGTGACCGAGGCGATGGGCATCATGCCCACGGGGTCGTACCGCACGGACGCCCCCGGATACGGCGCGTGCACCACCTGGCCGTTACCCATGTACATGCCGACGTGGCTGGCGTCGCTGCGGTACGTCACCAGGTCCCCCGGCCGCGCCTGCGACAGCGGCACCCGCCTGCCCGCGTACCGCTGCGCCTGCGAGGTCCTCGGCAGACCGACCCCGGCCTGCGCGTACGACCACTGCATCAGTCCGGAGCAGTCGAAGCTGGAGGGCCCGTTGGCCCCCCACACATAGGGGCGGCCGACCGCGCTGCGTGCCGCCGCGACCGCTGCCGCGGCGCGCGCCGAGGCGGGACCTGGTCCCGATGCCTCCGGCAGCGAATCACCGCGGCCGGAGCGGGAGGCCCGTCCCTCGTCGTACACGGCTCGCTCCCGCGCCGACAGCGCGTTCAGCAGCCGCTGCGCCTCGGCGAGCTTGCCCTCCACGACGCGCTTGTGCCGGGCGACCGTCCTGCGGCCCTGCTCCAGCTCCGCGAGGTCGCGCCCGGCCTCGGCCCGTTCCTGGCCGATCCTGCGCTGGGCCTCTCGCAGATCGCTCAGCGCCGTCGCCTGCCGTTCGGTGATGCGGTCCAGGGTGACGGCCTTGTCGAGATAGCCGTCCGGGTCCTCCGACAGCAGCAGGGCGAGCGAGGGGTCCATGCCTCCGGACCGGTACTGCGCGCCGGCCAGCGAACCCAGCGCCGTCCGCATGCGGTTGACCGCCTCCTGGCCGCGCGCCACGCGGTCCTGCGCCTGCGTCACCCGCTCGCGCAGCCGCTCCACGCGCTCTTCGGCCTTGTTGAACCGCTCGGTGGCCTTCTCGGCCTCCTCGTAGAGGCGGTCGACCTTGGCCCGGGCCTCCTCCGCCGTCTCGTGCGGCTCTGCGCTCGCCGGCGGAGCCGCGCCGAAGGCCGCGGCCGCGGTGGCAGCGGCGGCGGACAGGACGGTGATCCGGGCGCCGTGGGTGAAACCCGGCTGCGAGGGCCTGCGATGGGACGCCACGTGCCGCGCTCCCTTCCTCATGCGCGTACAAGGAGATGTACGAGGGACTACGAGGGATGTTGCGCGGCAGACAGTAGCCGGACGGTTACATGAGGACCAACGCCCGTCCGGGGCGAGAACAGTGACGCCCCGCCGGAGACCACAGGTCACCGGCGGGGCGTGCCGTCAGCTTCGGATGCCGGAATTCACTCGAAGGGCAGCGTGTGCCCCCTCCGGCCGCAGCGACTCAGATGCGCACGCCGAACTGGAACGTGCCCATGTAGTCCATCGACTCATAGCGGACATAGGCGCCCGGCTTTGGCGCGTGCAGGATGGTGTTGTTGCCCGCGTACAGGCCGACGTGCGAGAGGCTGTTGAAGAAGACCAGGTCGCCCGGCTTGAGCTGGCTGCGGCCGATCTTCGTGCCGTCGTTCTGCTGGGTGTAGGTGGTGCGTGTGATGCTCACGCCCGCCTGGCGGTACGCCCACTGGGTCAGGCCCGAGCAGTCGTAGGAGTTGGGCCCCTCGGCGCCGGAGACATACGGCTTGCCGATCTGGGTGGCGGCGGCGTTGAGGGCGGCGGCCCCCCGCTGCGAGGCCGGGACCTCGCTGCCGAGGTCGGGGCGGTCGCCGCCCGTGGAACGGGCCGCGCGCTGCTCGGCTTCCTGGGCGCGCTTCTGCTCCTCCTGGCGCATCCGCTCGCGCTCTTCGGCGGTCAGCGTGTTGAGCAGCTTGCGGGCCTCGGCGAGCTTGCCCTGGTAGTTCTTCTTCTTCTCACCGAGCTTCTCGCGGACGTCTTCGAGGTCCGCGAGCTTCTCGGCGGCCTCCGCGCGCTGCTGCGCCAGGGTGCGCTGCTTGAGCTGGATGTCCTCCAGGACCTCCGCCTGGCGGGCGCCGAACTGGTCCACGGCGGACGCCTTGTCGAGGTAGGTGTCCGGGTCGGACGAGAGGAAGAGCTGGACGGAAGGGTCGATTCCGCCCGAACGGTACTGGGCGCTGGCCACCGAACCGAGCTTGTTGCGCAGCTCGTTGACCTCTTCCTGGCCGCGCGCCACCTGGTCCTGGATGGTGTCGACCTGCTTCTGCAGCTTGCCCTGCTGCTCCTTGGCCCCGTTGTACTCCTCGGTGGCCTTCTCCGCCTCGTGGTAGAGCTTGTCGACCTTCGCCTTGACCTCTTCCTTGGTCGGCTTCGGGTCGGCCTGGGCGGACTGGGAGGTCAGGGCCACGGCCGCCGCGGCGGTCGCGGTGAGCACGGTCACACGAGCGCGGCTGGGCTGCTTGGGACGACGGTGGGACGCCACGAAGGCGAGCTCCTTCTTCCATAAGCCGCCTGCCGGGCATGGGGACCAGGTTCCGGCGTCCGGCCTCACACCCTCCGAGGAAAGGGCTGAACTGCACGGACTCGGCGGTTCCTTCGCTGTCACCCCGGTTGGGCGATCAACCGCGCGAAGGTTCGAGGCCAGACCCTAGTGACCTTCCTGTGATCACTTCAAATCCTCATAGGAAAAATCTCGCCCACGCAGCCCATTCTTTACTCGGTTCCCACGGGCTGTAGCCGTCACTTGACACAATGTCCCGCCCGCATTGGATCAATTCGGGCATTCCGTATGACAGTTGCGAGACCCCGCCGAGCCGGCGACTAGACCCGCGAAAGCCGCTTGAGCAGCAAAGCGGACGCAACCGGGCGGGCGCCCGCCTTCGCGACCCCGTCCGCCACCTCGCGGTCGGTGGAGACGACGATGACGGGACGGCCCGGCGGCTCGGCCCGCACCAGCTGGCGGATCAGCTCGTCCGCCGTCACGCCCGGCTTGGAGAACAGCACGCGCACCCCGCGCGGCGGCGCCAGCAGCACCGGCGCGGCCAGCTCCGCGCCGTCGAACACACAGGTGATCTCCGCGCCCGTCTGCGCGGCGAGCATCGAGAGACCGCCCAGCAGCCGCAGCCGCTGCTGTTCCAGCGGCATGGTCGGATAGCCGGTCTTGGTGACGTTGTAGCCGTCCACCACCAGATGCGCCTGCGGCAGCGCCAGCAACTGGTCCAGCAGCGCCGGATCGGTCGCCGACAGCGCACGGGCCGCGACGTCCTTGGGCGACATCCGCCCCGGCTCGACCGCGTCCACCGTGTCCGCCGGATGCGTGCCCGCGGGGGGCAGCGCCAGTTCGCGGCGCAGCCCCTGGGCGGCGTCCAGCACCGTGTCCAGCAGCAGCCGCAGCCGCATGTCCTCTATCGAACGGCCCTCGCGGGCGGCGCGCCGCCCCGCCTCCACAGCTGCCTCGGCCTCACCGAGCCGGGCCTTGAGCCGCCGGGCCTCGCTCTCCGCCGCGGAGACCTGGGCCGCGGACTCCGAGCGCTGCGCCTCGGCGTCGGCCTGCGCCCGCCGCAGCGCGGCCTCACCGCGCTTCACATCGCTCTGCGCGCTGCGGAGCTTACGGCGAAGCGATTCAGCTTCCTTGCGTGCCGCATCCAACTCGGCGCGCAGCCGCTCGGTCTCACCCTTGGCGCGGTCGCGCGCCTCGGCGAGCTCCGCGCGCAGCCGCTCCAGCTCGCGCCGGCCGGCCTCGTCGGCCCGCTCGGCGTCGGCACGCTGGGCCTCCTCGCCCGCGGCCGCCACCAGTTTCACCCATCCGGAGGGCCTGAGCACATAGGCCGCAGCCGCCACATCCACCGGATCGGCCGCCGCCGGAGGCGACCCGCCCTCCAGAGCGCGGGCCAACTCCGGCTCCGCCTTGCTCAGCCGCTCCCCGATCCGCTGCCGGAAGACCGGGTCGCTCTCCAGGGCCGAGGCCATGGCGTTGCCCGCGAAACGCGCCCGGCGGGACGGGGTGAACCGGGCATACTGCCGCAGCTGCGGCGGCAGTTCCGCGACGGTCAGCCCGCCGAAGGCGTCGGACACCAGGGCGACGATGCGCCGTCTCACGCCCTCCGGCAGCGGACGGTCGAGCGCCTCCGCGGCGTCACCGGCCGCACCGGCCGGCTCCGCGCCGCCTTCGGGCTGCTCCACGATCCGTCACCTCTGCTGACTGTCCTGCCTGTCCCTGCGCTGGCCCGTGCGGGCGGCTCCGTCAGGAGCCGGCGCCCGGCCTGTCCACCAGCTCGATCTGGTCCACCGCACTGCACCAGCGGCAGCGGACCGACTCGATGGTCTCACTGAGCACCTCGCGCTCCTCGACCTTCGGCTCTCCCGCCAGGTCCAGATGGACGTACTCGACGACACGGGACGAGCGGGTCACATCGAAACGGGTGAGATTGCCGCAGAGCGTGCAGCGCCAGCGGGTGTCGGCCGTCGGCTGGGGAACCGTCGTCGTCATGCGTGCCGTCTCCTCTTTCCTCGTACGTCGTCCGGCGAGCGCCGTCTGCCGTGCGCCGTACGGATGCGGGTGCCGCGGTGCGCCGTCGAACTGCGGAAGTGCTGCCCGCAACCCTACGGCCTTGCGGGTACCCATTGGAGCGGCGAGGCACTCTGTACCGGCAAGTCCCACTACGCCATGATCTGTGCCGTGATCGATTGGCGGCGTGCGGCGCGGGGGACGGTACGGGGCCTGGCCACCGGCCCCGTGGTCACCTACGGCGTGATCGCGGTGTGCTGCGCGGTGTTCCTGATCAGCCCCGTGTCGGGCCTCGCCCCCGGGTACGGCGCCGTCGACGCCCTGATCGCCGCGCGGAGCGGGTACTTCGAACGCTGGGGCGTCATCCCCGCGGAGCTGCTCGCGGGCCGGCCCCGGGCGCTGCTCACCCCGCTCACCGCGCTGTTCGTGCACGGAAGCTGGCTGCATCTGCTCGGCAACATGCTGTTTCTGTTCGTCTTCGGCGCGATGACCGAAGAACGCATGGGGCATCTGGGGTTCTGCCTGTTCTATCTCGGCTGCGGCTGTCTGGCGCTGTTCGCCTACGCCGTGGCGAACGCCGGATCGGAACAGACTCTCGTGGGCGCGTCCGGGGCCATCTCCGGTGTCCTCGGTGCGTTCCTGTGCCTCTTCCCCAGGGCCCGGGTGACCAGTCTCTTCCCGTTTCTGTTCTTTCTGCCGCTGCGGTTCCCCGCCTGGGCCGTGCTGATCTTCTGGTTCGTGCTCCAGGGGCTGGCGGCGCGGGAGGCGGACAGCGGACCGGGCGTGGCCTACCTCGCGCATCTGGTGGGGTTCGGGCTGGGCTTCGTCTACGCGTGGGGCCGGTTCAGGGGTGGGGCTAGAGTGAAGCCGAAGCCCCCAGCAGCGGCCACCGAGGGAGAACGCCAACCGTGATCACCGCGATCGTGCTCATCAAGACCAGCGTGGACCGCATTCCGGAGATCGCCGAGTCGATCGCCTCGCTGGAGAACGTCAGCGAGGTCTTCTCCGTGACGGGTACATACGACCTGATCGCGATGGTGCGGGTGGCGGCCCACGACGACCTGGCGGATGTCATCCCCGGCCGGATCAGCAAGATCCCGGGCGTGGAGGCGACGGACACGCATGTGGCGTTCCGGACGTATTCGCAGCATGACTTGGAGGCGGCGTTCGCGATCGGCCTCGACGCGTAGCGCCTCCGGCGGGGGCGCGGGGTCCGGGCGGGCCCTGCTCCGCGGCGCGCGAGCCTTGTCCGCCCACCGCCCGTCCGGCCTGTCGCCGGCTCCCGTCGGGCCCAGGGTCCTCAAAGGATGACGCCCGCCGGGGCCGCAGGGACGGGAGCGCGCCCGGTCCGCGTCAGGCCGGCACGCAGCGGCCGGCCTCCGTGCGGTACAGCCAGCGCGCCCCGTCGCGCACCAGCTCCCGCACCGCGCGCACAAAGCGTTCGACATGCTCGTCAGGCGTGCCCGCGCCGAAGCTGACCCGGATCGCGTTGAGCGCCTCGGGCGCTCCGCATCCGGCGGACTGCTCCGGGTCGCCGCCGAGGAGCGCGCGCACCAGGGGGTGCGCGCAGAACAGCCCGTCGCGCACCCCGATCCCGTACTCCGCCGACAGCGCCGCCGCGAAGTGCGAGCTGTTCCAGCCGTCGACGACGAAGGAGATGACGCCGACGCGCGGGGAGTCGTCACCGAACAGCGAGAGCACCCGCACACCGGGCACCTCCGCGAGACCGGCGCGGACCGTGTCGACGAGGCGCTGCTCACGGGCCACGAGGGCGTCGAAGCCGAAGCCGGCAAGCGCCCGGCAGGCGGAGGCGATGGCGTATGCGCCGATCACGTTCGGCGAACCCGCCTCGTGCCGCGCCGCGGTGTCGTGCCATTCCACGTCCACACCGCCGTCGGCGCGTCGCGCCACGGTCCGGGACGCGCCGCCGCCGGCGAGGTAGGGCTCGGCCTCCCGCAGCCAGTCCGCGCGCCCGGCGAGGACGCCGGCGCCGAAGGGCGCGTACAGCTTGTGCCCGGAGAACGCGACCCAGTCGACGTCAAGTTCGGCGATGTCCACCGGGTGGTGCGGGGCCAGCTGGGCGGCGTCCAGCACGATCCGTGCGCCGTGGGCATGCGCCGCTGCGGCCAGTTCCCGCACCGGCCAGATCTCACCCGTCACATTGGACGCGCCGGTGACGCAGACCAGCGCGGGGCCATAGGGGTCGTGGCGGTCGGCGAGGGCCCCCTCCAGGGCCGCGACGGCCTGCCCGGGGGTCTGCGGGGCGTCCAGATACGTCACCCGGGCCGTCCTCCACGGAAGCAGCGAGGCATGGTGCTCGGTCTCGAAGACGAAGACCTCGCAGCCCCCGGGGAGCGCGGCGGCCAGCAGATTGAGCGAGTCGGTCGTGGAGCGGGTGAAGACGACCTGGTCATCGGGCCGGCAGCCGAGGAATTCGGCGACGGCGGCCCTGCTGTTCTCGAACAGGTCGGTGGAGAGCTGGGAGAGGTAGCCGGCGCCGCGGTGCACGCTGCCGTAGTACGGCGCGTAGGCGGCGACATCGTCCCAGACACGTTGCAGGGCGGGCGCGCTGGCCGCGTAGTCGAGGGCGGCATAAGCGACCTCGCCGCCGGTCACGAGCGGCACGGTGACTTCGCGACCCAGCACGGGCAGCGGCTGGGAAGGCCCGCCCGGCTCGCAGCGGGCAGGGTCGGCGACGGCGGTGTTCGGGCATGCGGACATGGCGGTGACTCCCGGTGGGACAAGGCGAGATGGCTGTGAGAACTCGACACACGGCGTATGCCGCCGTGTGGAGAGTGAAAGGAAGGGGCCGAGCGGCCCTAGCGCATTCGCTTGCTCACGAGACTGCTCCCTTGAGGACCAGGACCCCGGGGTTCGCAGGGGTCCGCGCTTGCCGCGGACCTCGCTGCCCACGGCCTGGTCTTCACCCGGGGCACCCCGCCACGGACGGAGGGTTGCCGGACAGCGGGCCGGGGCCGAAGTCGCTGTCACTCATGACCTTGCCGAGCATCTTGCCATATGTCTCAGCATGCGCAAGGCGCAGTACCGGGATCCGGACTGCGCCTTGCGCCACACACGAGGCCCTCGCAAGGCCCTCACGAGTCGGCGCACGCGGTCCGACGCGAGGGGGCCGCACGAAGGAGCCGGGCCATATGAGGCCGCGCACGCGGTCACACGAAGGGCCGCACAAGGGCCGCACGAGGGCCCCGCAAAGGCCCGCGAAGGGGCCGGGCCGCACAAGGGCCCCGCGCGGGCCGCGCGGGAGACGCTCCGGGCTCAGGCGTTGCTCGCCGCGATCCAGCGCTCCAGCGCCGCCTTGGCCTCCCCCGAGTCGATCGACCGCGCGGCCTGCTCGACGCCCGCCGCCAGCCGCTCGGCAAGCGTGCCGCCGACTGGCTCCAGGGCGACGAGCGCCGCCGCCGCGTTGAGCAGCACGGCGTCCCGTACGGGTCCCTGCTCGCCGTCCAGGAGCCGGCGGGCGACATCGGCGTTGTAGGACGAGTCGCCGCCGCGCAGCGCCTCCACGGGCACCAGCTCGATGCCGATGTCCCGCGGGTCGAAGCGCTCCTCGCGCACCCGGCCGTCGCGTACGGTCCAGACGCGCGAGGTGGCGGTGGTGGTCAGCTCGTCCAGGCCGTCGTCGCCGCGGAAGACGAGGGCGGAGGAGCCGCGCTCGGCGAGCACCCCGGCCATGATGGGGGCCATCCGCGCGTCCGCCACCCCGGTGGCCTGCGCCTTCACCTGGGCAGGGTTGGTTAGCGGCCCCAGGAAGTTGAATGTGGTACGGATTCCGAGCTCCTTGCGGGCCGCGGCCACATGCCGCAGCGCCGGGTGGAACTTCACCGCGAAACAGAAGGTGATCCCCGCCTCCTCGGCGACCTGGGCCACCCGCTGGGGGGTGAGCTCCAGATTGACGCCGAGCTTCTCCAGCACGTCGGAGGCGCCGCTGGCGGACGATGCGGCGCGGTTGCCGTGTTTGACGACCTTCGCGCCGGCGCCGGCGACGACGATCGCCGACATGGTCGAGATGTTGACGGTCTTCGCGCCGTCGCCGCCGGTGCCGACGATGTCGACGGTTCTGCCGGGCACCTCGATCAGATTGGCGTGCCGGTACATGGTGCGCACCAGGCCGGAGATCTCCTCGACCGTCTCGCCCTTGGCGCGCAGGGCGACGGCGAAGCCTGCGATCTGGGCGTTGGTGGCCTCGCCGCTGAGGATGCGGTCCATCGCCCAGGCGGTGGCCTCCGCGCTCTGGTCGCGGTTGTCCAGCAGGGCGTTCAGCACGACGGGCCAGGAGAGGTCCGCCACGCTGTCGCCGCCGACCGGGGTCACAACGTTCATGGTCCGCTCCTGAGGGTCCACAGCCGATGGGGATTCATCCACTAGGGGATGCATCCACCCTATCCAGCCCCCGGGGACGGCGAAGAGCCCCGTCCAGCGCGTGGACGGGGCTCTTGCCGTGGCGGACGCTCCGGTCAGGGCGACCGGGCGGTCAGTCGATCAGCCGGGCAGGCGATCAGTGGTGGCCGTGGCCGCTGGTGATCTCCCGGTACTCCTCGGCCGTGGGCTTGGGGATCTGGTTCCCCTCACCGTAGTAGCCCTTGTTGAGCTTGGCGCGCAGCTTCTCCGAGCGCTTGATCTTGCGCTTGACGCCGTTCTCGTCGACCTCCGGGCCGAGCTCGGCCGGCTCGTACTGCTCGTGCGAGACCAGCTTGTAGCGGGTCTCCGCGTCGAGCGGCTCGTGGATCTCGACGAACTCACCGTGCGGCAGGCGCTTGATGATGCCGGACTCACGTCCGTGCAGCACCTTCTCCTTGTCGCGGCGCTGGAGGCCGAGGCAGATCCGCCTGGTGATGACGAACGCCAGCACCGGTCCGACGAAGTAGGCGATCCGCACGAACCAGGTGATCGCGTTGATCGACAGATGGAAGTGCGTGGCGAAGATGTCGTTTCCGCCGCCGACCAGCATCAGGACGTACGCGGTGACCCAGGCGACGCCCAGCGCGGTCCGGGTCGGCGCGTTGCGCGGGCGGTCCAGGATGTGGTGCTCGCGCTTGTCGCCGGTGATCCAGGACTCGATGAACGGGTAGACCGCGATCGCGCCCAGCATCACACCGAAGATCACCAGCGGGATGAACACACCCAGGACGAGCGTGTGGCCGGCGAAGTTGATCTCCCAGCCGGGCATCACCCGGATCAGTCCCTCGGCGAAGCCCATGTACCAGTCGGGCTGGGCGCCGGTGGACACCTGGTCCGGACGGTACGGGCCGAGCGCCCACACCGGGTTGATCGTGAACATCGCCGCGATCATCGCGATCACGCCGAAGACCAGGAAGAAGAAGCCTCCCGCCTTGGCCATGTAGACCGGCAGCAGCGGCATGCCGACGACGTTCTTCTCGGTCTTGCCGGGACCGCCGAACTGCGTGTGCTTGTGGTAGAAGACCAGGATCAGGTGTGCCACCACGAGGCCGAGCATGATGCCCGGCAGCAGCAGGATGTGGATCGAGTAGAACCGGGCCACCATGTCGTGGCCGGGGAACTCCCCGCCGAACAGGAACATCGAGATGTATGTGCCGACGATCGGCGTCGCCAGGATCGCGCCCTGCGTGAAGCGGACGCCGGTGCCGGAGAGCAGGTCGTCCGGGAGCGAGTAACCGGTGAAGCCGGTGAACATGCCGAGGACGAACAGCAGGAAGCCGAACAGCCAGTTGAGCTCACGCGGCTTGCGGAACGCGCCGGTGAAGAAGACGCGCATCATGTGCACGAACATCGCGGCAAGGAAGATCAGCGCCGCCCAGTGGTGGATCTGCCGGATCAGCAGGCCGCCGCGGACGTCGAAGCTGATGTCCAGGGTCGAGGCGTAGGCCTCGGTCATCCGGATGCCCTGCATCGGCACATACGAGCCGTGGTACTCGATCTCGTTCATGCTCGGGTGGAAGAACAGCGTCAGATACACACCCGTGAGGATGATGATGATGAAGCTGTAGAGGGCGACCTCGCCCAGCATGAAGGACCAGTGGTCCGGGAAGATCTTCCGCATGTTGGCCTTGGCCAGGGAGTAGATCCCCAGCCGGCCGTCCGCCCAGTCGGCGACCCGCTCGCCCGCGGGTGCCTTGCGGCTCTTTGCTTCGGTCGCAGTAGTACTCATCCGCGCTCCCAGAAGGCAGGACCGACGGGCTCTTCGAAGTCGCCGAGCGCCTCGAGGTAACCCTCGTCATTGACGCCGATCCGCAGCTGCGGAAGGGCGTGCCCGGCCGGGCCGAAGATGACACGGGCGCCGTCGGCGAGGTCGAAGGTGGACTGGTGGCACGGGCACAGCACATGGTGGGTCTGCTGCTCGTACAGGCTGATCGGGCAGCCGACATGGGTGCAGATCTTCGAGTAGGCCACGATGCCCTCGTGGGACCACTCCAGCTCCTGCTTGTCCTTGATGTCGCCGGGCTGGAGCCGGACGATCATCAAGGCGGCCTTGGCGATCTCGGTGTTGAAGTTGTGGTCGCTCTCTTCCAGGCCCTCGGGGATCGCGAAGGTCAGCGACCCCACCGCGACGTCCTCGGGACGCAGCGGCTCGTTGGTGTTCTGGTTGATGAGCATCTTGCCCCGGGCCCACAGCGTGTGGCGGAGCTTGTCCTCGGGCAGCGGACCCAGTTCGCGCAGCAGCACCACTCCGGAGAGCGGCACCATGGCCAGCGCCCCGAACATCGTGTTGCGGATCAGCTTGCGGCGGCCCAGCTGGGACTCCGCGGCGCCTTCCCGGAAGTCCTCCATGACCTTGGTCTTGACCTCGGGGGTCGCCTCGATCGGGTGGCGCTCCTGGGCGGTCTCCACGTCCGACATCAGGGTGCGGGCCCAGTGGACCGCGCCCGCGCCGATGCAGAACAGCGCAAGGCCGAGGGTCATGCCGAGCGAGAAGTTCAGCGAGCTGATGTGCCCGAACGGCCAGATGTAGACGATGTGGTTGATCGGGAAGATCACGAACGACGCGATAAAGCCGATCGTGGACAGCATCGAGACCGTGAACAGCAGCGCGACCGTGCGCTCGGAGCGCTTGGCGGCCCGCTCGTCGATGTCCTGGATACGCGGCTTGTGCGCCGGCAGCCCGGGGTCGGCGAACGGATCTTCGGCGACCTTCACCGCACCGTGGGCGGTTTCACCCTGCCCGGACGGCAGGTTCTCTTCTGGAATCTCTTGGGTACTCATGACTTCTTGGCCTTAGCGGTGTGGGCCGCAACCCAGACGGCGACTGCGACGAGCGAGCCCAGACCGAAGATCCAGCCGAACAGGCCCTCGCTGACCGGGCCGAGCCCGCCCAGTCCGAAGCCGCCGGGGGTCGGGGTCTCATCGCCGTTGACAGCCTCGATGTACGCGATGATGTCCCGCTTCTGCTGCTCGGGCATCGTCGAGTCGGGGAAGGACGGCATGTTCTGCGGGCCGGTCTGCATGGCCTCGTAGATGTGCTTCGAGCTGACGCCCTCAAGGCTCGGGGCGTACTTGCCGTCCGTGAGCGCGCCGCCCTCGCCGGTGAAGTTGTGGCACTGGGCGCAGTTGGTGCGGAACAGCTCGCCGCCGTTGGCGATGTCCGCCCCGGCGGGGTCGTACTGCTCCTTGGTGGGCGTGATCGGACCGGCGCCGAGCGAGGCGACGTACGCCGCGAGCTGGTCGATCTCGGCCTGCGAGTAGACCTTCGGCTTCGCCGGGACCTGCGCGCCCGGCTGCATGGCGGGCATCCGGCCGGTGCCGACCTGGAAGTCGACGGCCGCGGAGCCCACGCCGACCAGACTGGGACCGTCAGAGGTGCCCTGACCGCCGGTTCCGTGGCAGCTGGCGCAGCCGACGGTGTAGAGCTTCTTGCCCTCCTCGATGGCGAGGGACTGGGCGGTTTCTTCAGCCTGCGCCTTGTCCGCGGGCGCGAACGCGGCATACAGCCCCCCAGTGGCCGCCAGCGCGAGGAGTAGGACGACGACCGCCGCCAGCGGGTGGCGTCGTCGTGCGGAGAGCTTTTTCACGGATTACCCCGGTGTCAGGATCTTCTGCGTCGGTGCTTCTGGACTGTGCGGCGGCGGACAGGGCCCGGCGTCCGCGGCGGTCGCGCCGCGGCCGGCCGCTGGCCGCGGCCGATTACTTGATCATGTAGATCGTGGCGAAGAGGCCGATCCAGACGACATCGACGAAGTGCCAGTAGTAGGACACGACGATGGCGGCGGTTGCCTGCTCGTGGGTGAACCTCCTGGCCGCGTACGTGCGGCCGAGGACCAGCAGGAAGGCGATGAGTCCGCCCGTCACATGCAGGCCGTGGAAGCCGGTGGTCAGGTAGAAGACCGAGCCGTACGGATCGGACGAGAGCGACAGGCCCTCGTGCTTGACCAGCTCGGTGTACTCGTACACCTGCCCGCCGATGAAGATCGCACCCATCACGAACGTGATCACGAACCAGGCGCGCAGCTTCTTCACATCACCGCGCTCGGCGGCGAACACGCCGAGCTGGCAGGTGAGGGAGGAGAGCACCAGGATCGTGGTGTTGGTCGCGGAGAAGGGGAAGTTCAGGGCCGAGGCCTGTTCCGCCCAGTACTCCGCACCCATCACCGATCGCAGGGTGAAGTACATCGCGAAGAGGGCCGCGAAGAACATCAGCTCGGAACTCAGCCAGATGATCGTTCCGACGCTGGTGAGGTTCGGCCGATTGACCGACGGGTGCGCGTGCCCGGTATCTACTGTCGTTGCTGTCGCCACGACCGACATTATGTCGGTCGCTTATCCCGCCCTCACTCCGGGGGGTGCCGTTCGGTGTGTCCGTACACCGCGTCCAGCCCGAACAGCCCGTCCGGGCGATGGAGCGGCCTGCTCGAAGCACTGTCCGAACCAGTGTTGACAAGCTGTCCGACGGAGTAGCATCCGCCGCATCGGTCCCTTGGGCACCGCCGCCGATGTACGACGACGAACTCGGAGGAACAATGCAGTCGAGCGCCACCGTGCTGGTCTACAGCGACGACGCGAACACCCGCGCGCAGGTGCGGCTGGCGGCGGGCCGCAGGCCGGCCTCCGACGTTCCCCCGGTCGACTTCGTCGAGTGCGCCACGCTGCCCGCGGTGCTGCGGGCATTGGAGGCCGGGGGCGTGGACGTCTGCGTCCTGGACGGGGAGACGGTGCCCGCGGGCGGCATGGGGGTGTGCCGGCAGATCAAGGACGAGATCTTCGACTGCCCGCCCGTGCTGCTGCTGATCGGCCGGCCCCAGGACGCCTGGCTGGCCTCCTGGAGCCGTGCGGACGCCGCGGTGACGCTGCCCGTGGAGCCGGTGGAGTTCGCCGACTCCCTGGCCGCCCTGCTGCGCAGCAGGCTCTCGGTGGAGGCATAGAGGCCTGCTTGCGCCCGTGCCTCACCCCGAAGGAGCTGCTCAAACCGCGGGGGAGTGAGCCGAAGGGGCGCGCGGGTGTCGAAAGGGAGAACGCGCGGAGGCCGCGAGGGACGAGCGGTCGAGCACGATCGACCGTCGACAGACGCTGGAGCGCCCCGGAGGCGAAGGAGCCGCAATTCAAACTGTCTGCGGGCGGAGGCGGGAGGTGTCGACGGGGCCGGCTCCGTCCCCCGTGCCGCCGATCAGTGCGCTGCCCTTCTGCCACTTGTCCCAGGGCATGTTCCACTCGCCGAAGCCGTTGCCGAACGCGGGCATCATCTCGCCGAAGCTGTTGACGACGGTGACGAGGTCGCCCGGCCGCACGTTCTCGAAGAACCAGGCGGCGTTGCTTGTGGACATGCCCACACAGCCGTGGCTGACGTTGGCGTACCCGTGCGAGCCCGCTGACCAGGGTGCGGCGTGGACGTACTCTCCGCTCCAGGTGACCCGGGTCGCGTAGTAGACGGGCAGGTCGTAGGATTCGCCGCCGCCTATGCCGACGGTCGAGCTGCGCATCCGTACGTAGTACTGCTTCTCAAGCACCACTTTGGTCCCGTTACGGGTGGAGAAGCCCGGTTTGCCGGTGGTCACCGGCATGGTGTTGATCACTTCTCCGTTGCGCTTGAACGTCATGGTGTGCGCAGCGGCGTCGGTTATCGCCTCGACGCGGTCCCCGATGGTGAGTTCAGCGGGCTTGGATGCCTTGCCGTAGAGCTTGTCGGCGACCTTGAGGCCCTGGAGGTTGCTGACCGCCCGGACCTGTGCGCCGCTGGGCCAGTAGTCCTTGGGCCGGTAGTGCAGGGTCTTGTCGTCCACCCAGTGCCAGGAGCCGGTCACGCGCGGGGTGGACTCGACCTTCAGCGCTCGCTCGACGACGGTCCTGGCCTTCTTGTCCTTCACCGGGCGGTTGAGTTCGGCCGTGACGGGCTGGCCGACGCCGTATGTGCCTGACTTGGGGCCGAATTCCACGCTCAGGTGCCGTTTGGCGGGGGATGTTTCGAAGGTGAGCGTCCTGAGGCCCGGAGCGCCGTCCTCGTCCTCCGTGGAGACCCGCACGGTGTACTTGACTCCGGCGCCGAGCGAGGCGGTCGAGAGCCAGCGTGTGCCGTCCGCGGAGAGCTCTCCGGCGAGGAAGCGGCCCTTGTCGTCTACCGCGGTGACGTCGGTTATTCGTCCGTCGTCACCCTTGGCGGTGACTTCCAGGGGCCGGTCGGGGTTCACTTTGGAACTGCCCTCTTCGGCGTTGAAGGCGACCTGGTCCGCCGCGTCGTAGGGCCGGGCGGACAGCGGGTGGTCGTCGGATCCGCTGCACGCCGTCGCAACCGCCCCGAAGGTCACGACCACAAGCGTGCAGCTGACGACGGTCTGGAAATGCGGCGTGCGTTTCATAAGTCACACGGTAGGAAGAAGGGTCCACCGGGGCGCGTCCGGTGACTCCAAACGAGGGGCCCGGCTCCTCCACCGGGGTGAAGAAGGCCGGGCCCGTTCGCGTGCCGTGTTGACTTGTCGACGAGTTCCGGCCGGGATTCCGGCCGTTCGTCAGGCTCTGCTACTGGTTCTGGTTCTCGCCGCGGTAGTACTCGAAGACCCAGCCCCAGACGCCGACGAGGATCAGCGGCAGCGAGAAGTACAGCAGCCACCAGCCGATCGCGACGGCGAGGAAGGCCAGCGCACCGCCGATGGCCAGCGACAGCGGCTGCCAGCTGTGCGGGGAGAAGAACCCGACCTCGCCGGCCTCGTCCGCGACATCGGCCTCCTTGTTGTCCTGGGCCATGTCGTCCACGCGCCGGGCCGTGAAGGCCAGGTAGTAGCCGATCATGATGGCCAGGCCGAACGACAGGAAGAGCGCCGTGGTGCCGACCGGCTCCTTCGACCACACGCCATAGACGATCGCCATGGCGAGGATGAAGACGCTCAGCCAGATGAACATCTTGCCCTGGATCTTCACTTGCCGGCCTCCTTCTCACCCGCGAGGGCCTTGCCGCCGTGCGCGCGGTTCTCGAGCTGGTCGAGCGCGGCGATCTCCGGGTGGTGCAGGTCGAACGCCGGGGATTCGGAGCGAATGCGCGGCAGGGTGAGGAAGTTGTGCCGCGGCGGCGGGCACGAGGTCGCCCACTCGAGCGAGCGGCCGTAGCCCCACGGGTCGTCGACCTCGACCTTCTTGCCGTACTTGGCGGTCTTCCAGACGTTGTAGAAGAACGGCAGGATCGACAGGCCGAGCAGGAACGAGCTGATCGTGGAGACGGTGTTCAGCGCGGTGAAGCCGTCGGCCGCCAGATAGTCGGCGTACCGGCGCGGCATGCCCTCGGCGCCCAGCCAGTGCTGCACCAGGAACGTGCCGTGGAAGCCGATGAACAGCGTCCAGAAGGTGATCTTCCCCAGCCGCTCGTCCAGCATCTTGCCGGTGAACTTCGGCCACCAGAAGTGGAATCCGGCGAACATCGCGAAGACCACGGTGCCGAAGACGACGTAGTGGAAGTGCGCGACGACGAAGTACGAGTCCGAGACGTGGAAGTCCATCGGCGGCGAGGCCAGGATGACACCGGTCAGACCACCGAAGGTGAAGGTGATCAGGAAGCCGACCGTCCAGAGCATCGGCGTCTCGAAGGACAGCGACCCCTTCCACATGGTGCCGATCCAGTTGAAGAACTTCACACCGGTGGGCACCGCGATCAGGAAGGTCATAAAGGAGAAGAACGGCAACAGCACACCGCCTGTGACGTACATGTGGTGGGCCCACACGGTCACGGACAGACCGGCGATCGCGATGGTCGCGGCGATCAGGCCGATGTAGCCGAACATCGGCTTGCGGCTGAAGACCGGGATGATCTCAGAGACGATGCCGAAGAACGGCAGCGCGATGATGTACACCTCTGGATGGCCGAAGAACCAGAAGAGGTGCTGCCACAGCAGGGCGCCGCCGTTGGACGCGTCGAAGACATGGGCGCCGAACTTCCGGTCGGCCTCCAGCGCGAAGAGCGCGGCGGCCAGCACCGGGAAGGCGAGCAGGACCAGCACACCGGTCAGCAGCACGTTCCAGGTGAAGATCGGCATCCGGAACATCGTCATGCCGGGAGCGCGCATGCAGATGATCGTGGTGATGAAGTTGACCGAGCCGAGGATGGTGCCGAACCCGGAGAAGGCCAGGCCCATGATCCACATATCGGCGCCGATGCCCGGCGAGCGGACGGCGTCCGACAGCGGGGAGTAGGCGAACCAGCCGAAGTCGGCCGCACCCTGCGGGGTGAGGAAGCCGGCCACCGCGATCAGCGAGCCGAACAGGTAGAGCCAGTAGGCGAACATGTTCAGCCGCGGGAACGCCACATCGGGCGCGCCGATCTGCAGCGGCATGATCCAGTTCGCGAATCCGGCGAACAGCGGCGTCGCGAACATCAGCAGCATGATCGTGCCGTGCATCGTGAACGCCTGGTTGAACTGCTCGTTCGACATGATCTGCGTGCCCGGGCGGGCAAGCTCGGCGCGCATGACCAGCGCCATCACGCCGCCGATGCAGAAGAAGACGAACGAGGTGACCAGGTAGAGCGTGCCGATGGTCTTGTGGTCGGTGGTGGTCAGCCACTTCACCACCACATTGCCCGGCTGCTTGCGCCGTACCGGCAGCTCGTTCTCGTAAGAGTCCTCAGCTGCGGCGGCACCCTGAGGTTCGTTGAGGATGCTCACAGTTGGTTCTTCTCCGCATTCCTGGCCGGGTCCGTCTGCTCGATGCCCGACGGGATGAAGCCGGTCTGCCCCTTCTCCGCCAGCTCCTTGAGGTACTGCTGGTAGCGCTCGGGGGAGACCACCTTGACGTTGAAGAGCATCCGGGAGTGGTCGACGCCGCAGAGTTCGGCGCACTTGCCCAGGAAGGTGCCCTCCTCGGTGGCGGTCACCTCGAAGACATTCGTGTGACCGGGGATGACGTCCTGCTTGAAGAGGAAGGGGACGACCCAGAAGGAGTGGATGACGTCACGGGAGGTCAGGATGAAGCGGACCTTCTCGCCCTTCGGCAGCCACAGCGTCGGGCCGGGGTTGCCCGTCTGCGGGTTCCGGGTGCCGGGGATGCCGGCGTCGTACACGCCCTCGGCGCCCGCCGGGAAGTCATTGGTGTACCTGTCCGGAATCGCGTTCAGGTTCTGGTCGGCCGCGGCGTCGCCGGTGGCCGGGTTGCCGTCCACGTCCTCGAGGTAGTTGAAGCCCCAGCTCCACTGGTAGCCGACCACGTTGACGGTGTGGGCGGGCTCGTCGGAGAGGGCGAGGAGCTTCGACTCATCGCGTGCGGTGAAGTAGAAGAGCACCGAGACGATGATCAGCGGGACCACGGTGTACAGCGCCTCGATGGGCATGTTGTACCGGGTCTGCGGGGGAACCTCGACCTTGGTGCGGCTGCGCCGGTGGAAGATGACACTCCACAGGATCAGACCCCATACCAGCACGCCCACGGCGAGCGCGGCCGCCCACGAGCCCTGCCAGAGGGAGAGGATCCGTGGAGCCTCCTCGGTGACCGGGGTGGGCATGCCAAGGCGGGGGAAGTCCTCCCAGTTGTATGAGCAACCGGAGGCGGTAGCCAGGATCAGGCCCGCAGTCAGCACCTGCGGCAGCTTCCGCCGCATCGGGCGCCGCGACATGGGGGTACCGCCCCCGCCCGTCGGGCGGTGGGGGAGGTCGGAGCCGTTGGGACTCACGTAGCGCCTTCCCGAGAGTCTCGCCCGCGCGGCCGGCTGCGGCCGTCTCGCTGGTCGGTCGCCGGCCCTGGTGCGGGCAGGGGTTTGGATGTTTATGCGGACCAAACCCTACTGGACGCTATTTGGGGTCGCGCGGGGAGGGTGCCCAACGCGCCGCCCGACACCCCCAAGGGGCGGACGGACCCCTTCCGGCCTGCGTTATGACGCCTTCTCCAGCTGTCGCGGACTCCCGGTTCCGCCGTGGAGTTAGCGTGGCAGCGTGCCCTACTTCGACGCCGCATCCTCCGCTCCGCTGCACCCCGTCGCCCGGCAGGCCCTGCAGGCCGCTCTCGACGAGGGGTGGGCCGACCCCGCCCGTCTCTACCGCGAAGGGAGGCGCGCCCGGATGCTGCTGGACGCGGCCCGGGAGACCGCCGCGGAGGCGGTCGGCTGCCGTCCGGACGAACTGGCCTTCACCCCTTCGGGGACGTACGCGGTTCACTCGGCGGTTTCCGGCGCCGCGGCCGGTCGACGCCGCGCCGGAAACCACCTGGTCGTGTCGGCGGTCGAGCACTCGTCCGTGCTGCACGCGGCCGAGGCGGTCGGCGGCGGGGTGACAGAGGTCGCCGTGGACCGCGCGGGCGCGGTGGGCGCGGAGGCGTTCGCGGCAGCGCTGCGCACCGACACCGCCCTGGCGTGTCTGCAGTCCGCCAACCACGAGGTCGGCACCGAGCAGCCGGTGGCCGAGGTGGCGCAGGCCTGCCGGGAGGCGGGCGTGCCACTGCTGGTGGACGCGGCGCAGTCACTGGGCTGGGGACCGGTGGCGGGCGACTGGTCACTGCTCGCCGCAAGTGCCCACAAATGGGGTGGACCTGCAGGAGTGGGACTGCTCGCCGTCCGTAAAGGCGTCCGTTTCGCCCCGCAACATCCCGCCGACGAGCGGGAGTCGGGCCGGGTGCCCGGCTTTGAGAACCTCCCGGCGATCGTAGCCGCGGCCGCCTCGCTGCGGGCGGTGCGGGCGGAGGCGGACGCCGAGGCGGCACGGCTGCGGGCCCTGGTGGACCGTATCCGCGCCCGGGTGCCGCAGCTGGTGCCCGATGTGGAGGTGGTCGGCGATCCGGTGCGCAGGCTCCCCCATCTGGTCACCTTCTCCTGTCTCTATGTCGACGGGGAGACACTGCTGCACGAGCTGGACCGGGAGGGCTTCTCCGTCTCCTCCGGTTCGTCGTGCACGAGCTCCACGCTGACGCCGAGCCATGTGCTGCGGGCGATGGGAGTGCTCTCGGAGGGAAATGTCCGCGTCTCCCTGCCCCGGGGCACGGAAGAGTCGGACGTGGACGCCTTCTTGACGACGCTCCCGGACGTGGTCGCCGCGACCCGCGCCCGCCTCGGCGCCCCGGTCGCCTCCGCGCCGCGCCCCGAGGAATCCCCCTCGGTCCTCGTGGACGCCCTCGGCAAGCGCTGCCCGATCCCCGTCATCGAACTGGCCAAGGTCATCGGCGACGTCCCCGTCGGCGGCACGGTCACGGTTCTCTCGGACGACGAGGCGGCGCGCCTGGACATCCCCGCGTGGTGCGAGATGCGGGGCCAGGAGTTCGTGGGCGAGCGGGTGGCGGAGGAGGGGGGCGTGGCGTACACGGTGCGGCGGGTGGTGTGAGCTTTTCCCGCGTCGGGGGCGGCGCGACCCGGCCCCGCCGACGCCCGGGGGGCGGCACTCCCTCCGACGCTGAGGGGCGGGCCCATCCAACCCGCCGACGCTGGAAGCGCCACAATCCGGCCCCGCCAACGCCCGGGGGCGGCACACCCCCGACGCTGAGGGGCGGCACAAACCAACCCGCCGACGTTGAGGGCGGCCAAATCCAGCCCCTCCGGCGTTTGAGGAGCGGGGGTCCGGGGGCGGAGCCCCCGCACGGGGTCTGGGGCGGAGCCCCAGGGAAAAGCCCGCCGGAGGCGGGCCCTCCACCCCCGTTTACTTCAGCTTCTCGCGGACCTCGTTCGCCGCGTCATGCCCGTACGCCTTCGTGAAGCGGTCCATGAAGTTCGCACGCCGCAGCGTGTACTCCTGCGTGCCCACCGTCTCGATGACCAGTGTCGCCAGCATGCAGCCCACCTGCGCGGCCCGCTCCAGGCCGACGCCCCACGAGAGGCCGGAGAGGAAGCCTGCGCGGAAGGCGTCGCCCACGCCGGTGGGGTCGGTCTTGGACTCCTCCTCCGGGCAGCCGACCTCGATCGGGTCCTCCCCGGAGCGTTCGATGAGCACGCCGCGCGCGCCCAGCGTGGTGACCCGGCAGCCGACCTTGCCGAGGATCTCCTCGTCCGTCCAGCCGGTCTTGGACTCGATGAGGCCCTTCTCGTACTCGTTGGAGAAGAGGTACGCCCCGCCGTCCATCAGCGTGCGGATCTCGTCGCCGTCCATCCGGGCGATCTGCTGGGAGAAGTCGGCCGCGAAGGGGATGCCGCGCGTCTTGCACTCCTCGGTGTGGCGCAGCATCGCCTCGGGGTCGTCCGCGCCGATCAGCACCAGGTCAAGCCCGCCGACCCGGTCGGCGACGGACTTCAGCTCGATCAGCCGCGCCTCGCTCATCGCGCCCGTGTAGAAGGAGCCGATCTGGTTGTGGTCGGCGTCGGTGGTGCAGACGAAGCGGGCGGTGTGCGTCACCTCGGAGATCCGGACGGACGCGGTGTCCACGCCGTTGCGGTCCAGCCAGGCGCGGTACTCCGCGAAATCGTCGCCCGCCGCCCCGACGAGGATCGGCCGGGTGCCGAGCTGGCCCATGCCGAAGCAGATGTTCGCGCCGACGCCGCCCCGCCGTACATCGAGGTTGTCGACCAGGAAGGAGAGGGAGACCGTGTGGAGCTGGTCCGCGACCAGCTGGTCGGAGAAGCGACCGGGGAAGGTCATGAGGTGGTCGGTGGCGATGGAGCCGGTGACTGCGATTCGCACGGCGAGGCGCTCCTGGTGAGGGACGACTGTGACAGTTCACGCTACCGGTTTTCCCGGCGTCCCTGAATGGCGGAAACTACCCGATAGTAGGTCTATTGTCGTGCGTCCGGGTGGTGCGTACCGTGCGGTTATGACGAAGCACATCGCCCCCCGCGAGTCGCGGGAGTTTGAGATGAGCCTGGCCGAGCTGCGCGGCGACTGCGCGCGTATGGCGCCGCACTGGGTGGTGCCCGCCGCCGACGTGCCCGCGCCCGTCTCCCCGTCCCTGATCCACGGCGTGGTCGTTCCGCCCTCCTCGGCGCGGCTGATCGACGCGATGTCGGACTACGGCGACTGAAGTACGGCGTCGTACGGATCTACGAGGACCGGTTTACGACCTCTTTACGGCGCTTTACCGCGATCGGGTGAGGCCGTGCCGCCGCACGAGGGCGCGCGGCGGCGCATTCGAGGGAACCGTGCGCTCCCTGGCTCCGTCCCATCCCCGCTCCCCGGGAAATGCAGTGCAGGGGACCAGGGGAGTCAAGGGGACTTGAGACAAGGAGCGATGCGGTGAGCAGCACGGAGAACTCGCACGACAGCCCTCGAAGCCGGCGCGCTGCGGCAGTCGTCGTCTCGGTTGCGGCTGCGGTGCTGGTCGCAGGCGGCGGAGCGTACGTCGCGACGTCCGCGTTCGGAGGCGGCGGCTCGGACGGGGGGACCACGGCGGACGACCCCGGGAACGGCGCGCCGCCGCCCGTGCTCGCACTGGAAGGCTCCGCAGAAGGGCCGGCCGACGACGCGGCGGGGATCGCTCCGGGCGAGCCCGACCCGTCCGGCGGGGTCGTCTACCGCGCCAAGGGCTCGCTGCCGAAGGGCCCGGACCGCGCGGCCGTCCACCGTGCGCAGGGAACCGTGACCGAGGCCGAGGTGGCACGGCTGGCCGAGGCGCTCGGCCTGACGGGCGCGCCGCGGCTCCAGGGCACGGTCTGGAAGGTCGGCGCGGACAAGGACGGCGGCGGGCCACTGCTCCAGGTCAACAAGGAGGCCCCCGGCGCCTGGACGTACGGTCGCTTCGGCACGGCGCCGGGGAGCGACAGCTGCGAGAAGGGCAAGACGAGCTGCCACTCGGACGGCCATGGCGGTGCGCGCCTCCCGTCCGAGCCCTCCGGCCCCGCGGACCCCGCGGCCCCCTCCGATCCGGGCACGCCGGTGAGCGAGCGGGCCGCGAAGCAGGCGGCGGCCCCCGTGCTCAAGGCGCTCGGCCAGGACGACGCCAAGCTGGACGCGCGGCAGGTCATGGGTGCGGTACGGGTGGTGAACGCCGATCCCGTGATCGGCGGGCTCCCGTCGTACGGCTGGTCGAGCGGCATCCAGGTCGGTCCGGACGGCCGGGTGACGGGCGGCAGCGGACAGCTGAAGGAGCCGCGCAGGAGTGACTCGTACCCGGTCGTCTCAGCGGAGGAGGCGCTCAAGCGGCTGAACGAGGGCGCGAGCCGCAGCCCGATCGGCATCGGGGGCTGTGCGACGCCGGCGCCGGCAGACAAGGGCGGGACCACGACGGGCGGGACCGAGACAGGCGAGACCACGACGGGCGGGACCGAGACAGGCGGGGCGAAGCCCGCGGCGCCGTGCACGCCGGACCCGAAGGAGAAGCAGCAGCAGACGGAGGTCGTCCTGATCGACAGGGCGGTCTTCGGACTGGCCGCCCGGTATGTGGACGGGCAGCAGGCTCTGGTGCCGTCCTGGCTGTTCGAGGTGGAGGCCGAGGGCCCGGCCGGCTCGTTCACGATCACGCACCCGGCGGTGGCCCCGGAGTATCTGAAGGAGCCCGGCGCGCCCCAGGGCAAGGGCACGGGCGAAGGCAAGGACGGGACGCCGCCGGTGTCGGACCGGCGAGTGCTGGCGTACAGCGCGGACGGCACGGGCGGCCGGGAGCTGACCGTGTGGTTCTGGGGCGGCGTGTGCAGCAGCTACGCGGCCGAGGCGGACGAGCGGGACGGCGAGGTCTCCGTACGCATCGTCGAGTCGGTGCCGGACCCCGGCCGGGCGTGCATCGCGATGGCGAAGGAGCAGACGGCGACCGTGACGCTGGAGAAGTCACTGGGCGAGCGGAAGGTCGTGGACGCGGAGACGGAGGAGGTCGTCCCCGAGCACTGAGCTTGGCGTTTATCCCTGCTGAGCTCTGTGTTTCTTGATCGACTCGGCGCGTTTGGCTGTCTTGCCGACGTCGTGGCGCCTGGCCCGTTGCTTGTTCTTCGAGCCGGGTGGCCGTCCCGGTCCCGGCCGGGACGGTTTCGGTGCCGCGGCTGGACGAGCCGTGGTCGCCCGGAGGTTGCGAAACCCACGGCGGACTCGGGCCGGGGTGTTTGGGCTGGCCTTACCGCATCTCGGCGCTTGGGTGGGGTTGAGCCTGAAGCCGTTCGCGCAGGTCGTTCTCCTCGGGGGTGAGAGGTTCCCCGGGCCGGCGGATGCGGGCAGGATCGGGCCGCAGCGGCAAGCCATCGTCCGCCGCGGTGGCCTCGGCTTCCGCGAGCGCCCGGTACAGCGAGGCGACCGAGGGTGACTTGCCCGCGTTCTTCCCGACCTTGATGGTGAGCTTCTTCGCGATCTCGGGAACGGGAACGCCCTTGTCCTTCAGTGCGACGGCGAAGGTCAGCATGTCGTCGTCGATGACCTTCGGGCGCCCGCCGTGGTTGCCCTTGGACGCGGCGATGACCTGGCCCTCCAAGGTCTTCTCCCGGATGTAGTTGCGCTCGATCTGCCCGGCGACGGCGAGTACGGCGAAGAACATGGCGCCCATGCCGTTGGGGTCGTAGATGCCGGTGAGCGGGCCGGTGAGGAGTTCGAGCTGGATGCCGCCGGCCTGGAGATCGGCGGATAGCGTGATCAGCTCGGCCGCGTTCCTCGCCAGACGCTTCAGCTCGTGCACCGTGAGGATGACAGGCGTCTCCGGGGCTCTCGCAGAACTCTCACAGATGACCCTTTGTGAGAGACCGTCAAGGTTGCGACGAGCTACCGGGCCTCGCGTCCGGATCGTGCTCCAGGGCGCGATGTTCGAGTCCTGGAGGCACGCTCACACGTCGCGGCGCCTCACGACGAGCACGGCGAGTGCGACCGTGATCAGCGGCCAGAGCGTGTACACGATCCAGGAGCCGGGGACCGTGGCGGTGTAGCCCAGGGATCCGGGGTCCGGCTCCCAGGTTTGGACCAGGCGATTCCAGGCGGCCGACACCAGGGCGTGTTTGATGTCCGCCGACCAGCGGTTGCTCTCCGAGAACATGGTGGGCAGCATCAGCAGGGTGAAGACGCTGGTGACCATGGTCCCGGCGGCATGCCGGAGCAGAACGCCGAGGCCCAGACCGACCAGGGCACAGACCGGAGCCAGAAACGCGGATGCCACCAGCGCCCGGAACACTCCGGGGTGGGTGATCGGAACACCGGCATGGTGCCCGTCCAGAATGGCCTGGGAGACCATGAAGGAACCGGTGGAGGCGACCGTGCCGACCGCGGTCCACAGCGCGGCGGTGACGGCCGCCTTTGCCAGCACGACCGAGCTGCGGGCGGGGACGGCCACGGTGGTGGTGCGGATCAGACCGCTGCTGTATTCGCTCACTACGGTGAGGGCGCCCATGCTGCTGGCGACGAGCATCAGCGTCCAGTAGCCGGCCGCCGGGTAGGCGTCGTAGGGCAGGAAATCAGTGGGGCCGGAGCGGGCGGCCTTGTCCGTCAGCGTGGCCACGGCGGTGGACCCGATGACGAACAGGACGGTGAGTGCGATCGTCCACGGGGTGGAGCGCAGGGACCGCATCTTGATCCACTCGGAGGCGAACAGGTCGCGGAAGCGGGCGGTCGGCGCGGCGACGGGGGTGGTCGGGGGGACGGAGGCGAGTGTGGTCATCGGGGCTGTCCTGCCAGGTATTCGACGCTGTCGGCGGTGAGTTCCATGAAGGCCGCCTCCAGTGAGGCGGTACGCGTGGTCAGCTCGTCCACTCGGATATGGTTCTCGAAGGCGAGCGCTCCGATCCGGTCCGCCGGGAGCCCGGTCACGGCGAGCTTCTCGGCGCCCGCCGAGCCCTCCGGCTCGACCGAGGCGCCCGCCGCGGTCAGCACGGCTGCCAGCTCGGCGGCCTGCGGTGTCCCGACCACGACGCCGCTACGGGTGCTACGGGCCGCGAAGTCCCGTAGCGGCTCGGCGGCGATGAGGCGGCCCCGGCCGATGACGACCAGCTGGTCGGCTGTGTTCTCCATCTCCGACATCAGGTGGCTGGAGAGAAAGACCGTGCGCCCCTCGGCGGCCAGGCGCCGGAAGAGCCGACGTACCCAGAGCACGCCCTCCGGGTCCATGCCGTTGATCGGCTCGTCGAACATGAGCACGGGCGGGTCGCCCAGCAGGGCGGTGGCGATGCCGAGGCGCTGCTTCATGCCGAGGGAGAAGCCGCCGATGCGGCGGGTCGCCACCTCGGTCAGCCCCACTTCCTGGAGCACCTCGTCCACCCGGTGCCGCGGGATGCCGTTGCTGCGGGCCAGGGCGGAAAGGTGGGCAGCGGCGCTGCGTCCGCCGTGAACCTGTCCGGCGTCGAGGAGGGCGCCGACGTACCGCAGTCCGCGCGGGTGGTGGTGGAAGGGGACGCCGCTGACGGTGGCGCTGCCGGTGGTGGGCGCGTCCAGGCCGAGGATCATCCGCAGGGTGGTGGACTTGCCGGCTCCGTTGGGGCCGAGGAATCCGGTGACCTGGCCCGGCCGCACGGTGAAGGACAGATGGTCGACGGCCGTCTTGCCGCCGTAGCGCTTGGTGAGTTCGTTGACTTCGATCACGACACCCACACTGTCGGGAGGACCCCCGCCCGGGCATGGGGCCGTGGGTGGCAATCGTGCGGGCGCATTAGCCCGTGGGCGTACGTCCCCAGGCCGATGCTGCGCGGGCGGTGGCCGGTTAGTCTCGCGGCGTGAACCCCGTAACGATCACTCCGTTGCCTGCGCGCGTTGCGCACCGAGGCCTTGCCCCCGAGAGGGCACACCACCGATGACGAGAACGAAGGCCGTGGCCTGGGCGGGGGGTGCCTCCTACCTCCTCATGGTGGGTCTGCTGGTGGGGGTCGCGACGCGGGCGTCGGGCACGGTCCACGCTGTCGGTTCACTGCTGGCCGTGAGCCTGCTCGTCGGCGTGGTGCGACGGAAGCCGCAGCTGGCTCTGGCCATGGCACTCTTCGGATCCACCGCCGTGGTGGTGGGCACTCCCGGCTCCGTTCATGAGAGCCTGGCGGCGTCGTATCAGGGCCAGTTCCTGTCGTATCTGGCGGTGGACCTCGTACTGGGCTTCATCGTCGCCACCTGCACGTGGCGCGCTTCGATCGTCGCCGTGGCCGTGTCCTTCGTCGTGCAACTCCTGGTGATCGGCGGCTTCGCGCACGGGGACAACCTGACCGTCAACGGGGTGATCGCCCTCCTGGCGATGGCCGCATCCTGCATGGCCGGTCTGCTGAGCCGCGAGCGCCGCGAGCACGCCGTGGCGCTACGTGCACAGGAGGTGGCCGAGGCCGTGACCGCCGAACGGCTGCGAATCGCACGAGAGCTCCACGACATGGTCGCGCACAGCATCGGCATCATCGCCATCCAGGCCGGTGTGGGCAGCCGAGTCATCCAGACCCAGCCGGCGGAGGCGCGCGAAGCCCTGCGCGCTATCGAGGCCACCAGCAGAGAGACCCTGTCGGGCCTTCGGCGCACGCTGGTCTCGCTCCGTCAGGCCGACCGGGGCGCGACCGCCTCGGAGCAGTCAGCGCTTGCACCCTCGCCGGGGCTGGCGGACGTCGAACAGCTGGCGGCAGCGACCGCGGACGCGGGGGTACGCGTCGACGTGCGCCGCAGCGGAGAGCAGCGGCCTCTGCCGGCCGACATCGACCTGTCCGCCTACCGCATCGTGCAGGAGGCGCTGACCAACGTGGTGCGCCACGCAGGCACCGGGCGTTGCCGAGTGGCCATCGACTACGGAGACGAAGAACTGTCCGTGGAGGTCGTCGACGACGGGCGCGGCGCCACCGAGAACGGCTCGACCCACGGCTTCGGCATCATCGGGATGCGGGAGCGGGTCGGCCTGCTGCACGGCCACCTCAGCGCCGGACCGCGCCCCGAGGGCGGCTTCCGGGTGGCGGCCCAGCTGCCGCTGCCCGCACCCGTCGGAGTCCCGGTGGAGGCCCGATGACCGTCCGGATCCTGCTCGCCGACGACCAGCCGCTGGTTCGGTCCGGGCTGCGCGTACTCATGGCCGACCACCCCGACCTGGAAGTCGTCGGTGAAGCCGCCAACGGTGCCGAGGCCGTCCAACTGGTCAGGGACGTGAGTCCCGACGTCGTGGTGATGGACATCCGGATGCCCGGCATGGACGGCATCAAGGCCACCCGCCTGATCACAGCCGGCCCGGCGACCACACGCGTCCTCATCCTGACCACCTTCGACGAGGACGACCACGTCTACGGCGCGCTCCGGGCCGGCGCGAGCGGCTTCGTGATCAAAGACATGGCGCTGGACGACATCCTCGCGGCGGTCCGCGTGGTCGCTGCCGGCGAGGCACTGATCGCCCCGGGTGTGACGCGCCGTCTGATCGCCGACTTCATCGGGTGCCCCGCGGCTGTCCCGGAGCGCTCCCCACAGCCGGTCGAAGGCATCACCGAACGGGAACGGGAAGTGCTGACCCTGGTCGGACGCGGCCGGTCGAACACCGAGATCGCAGAGGACCTCTTCATCACCGTGGCCACCGCCAAGTCGCACGTGTCACGGCTGCTCACCAAACTGGGCGCCCGGGACCGCGTCCAGCTCGTCATCACCGCCTATGAGATGGGGCTCGTCACGCTGCCTCGCTGATGGTGCCCCCGGCCCCCAGAGTCTCGGAGATGCCCTGTCGCTGCCGTCTCGTGTACGAGCCGCCGCCACCACGCCACCCACTGCGGCCGTAAACAGGACTGGCCGATCCCGGCCTGGCTCAGTCCTCTCCGTCGTCATCGTCGAGGTTGACGGCGTCCGGGTCGCGCAGCGGCCGCAACCCGTCGAACCGCGAAGGCGTCCAGGAACCCGGTCCAGGCGTGCACCTCGAACAGCAGGTCAGGCAGGTCGATCTTCGGGAGCATCTTCTCGACCCGGCTGCGCAGCCAGACCAGGGACTTGGGCTCGCCGACTGCGTGGAGCTCCTCCACGTTCAGCTTCGCCCGCCCGCTGGGCTGGACCTCGATGCTGATCTTCGCGTCCGCGCCGGCCTCCTCCAAGCGCTCGGCCATCTGCTTCCACGCCGCGTCCAGGACCGCCGTCAGCTCCCGCAGGTGCTCCTCGGCGTCCTCCTGAAGGCTCAGCCCGGCCAGGACGTCCTCGCGCACCGCCTCCCAGCCTTTGCCGTCCAGTAGGCGGGCGCGCGGGTCGGACCAGCGGTGCGAGGGGGAGGCGAAGATGTCACGGCGCTTGAGCACGCGGAACAGCTGCTCCAGCACGCAGACCACGTACGCGTCGCGGTCCACCGCCCCTGCGGCAGTTCGGCATTCGCGTACACCGCCTTGCGCCAGTGCGACGGCACCAGCTTGTCGTCGATCTCCCGCGGCAGCAGCGGCTTCTCGCCCACCTTCCGCCGCGACAGGGCCGGGAGCCTCCTCACCCCGGCCAGGACGCGGGCCCCGCCGGTCGCCGCGCTAAGCGCCTTCGACTCGCCCAGCAGCGACAGGAACGGCTTGACGGTGTTATAGCGCAGCGCCAGCGCCCCGCGCAGGGCCGCCTCGGCCGTGCCGTCGTCCTCCGGGACCAGGCTCACCACCACGGTGGCCGCGCTGGACAGCGCCGCACGGGGCGCGACCTCCTCCAGCGCCGCCCAAAGCGCGGCCACGTCCACATCGCAGCCGCTCTGCTCGATGAGCTCCAGCTCCTCGATGAACACCGCCGCCGCCCTGGCCACCAGCCGTGACGCGCTCCACCGGGTCCTCGATCCGCCGGCGAACTCCAGCGCGACCTCCAGCGCGAACTGACCTACGACGGACTGCGCGCCGCCGAGGCCAAGGGCAGCAAGGGTGGACGCCGCCCCGCCGTGGCGGCCGCGAAGACCGCTGGCGTGCGCACTGCGTACCTGGAAGGCCGGTCCATCGCCGCCCTCGCTCGCGACCACGGAGTCACCGCGGCGCGATCCGCACGGCCGTCGCCGACCTCCTGCCCGACCACATCGCCACCGAGGAAGAGGCCCCGGCTCCGGAGCTGCCGGTCACCCTCGACATGCCCGGCAAGGTCGCCGACTTCCTCCGCGCCACCGAACTGGAGCCCGCTGAGCGAGCCGCCCTCGACCAGGGCGTGACCATACGGCGCGGCCAGGGCTACACCCTGCGCGTCACCGCCGTCTGCGCCGTGCACCGCCAACTCCTCGCCCGCTGCCGGTCCCTCGACGGCGCCGCAGCGATCCCGGCTCAGCGCAAGGCTCGCCGCGAGTACGAGAACCGCGTCAGCACCCTCGGATCCCCAGCCTGACCGAGATCACCGGCTTAGCGTTATTGGCTGTTCCGCTGGTCCCCAAGGCCGGGGTACGCGGGCCGAACTGTTCCGTGTGCAGAAGCCCCGGCCGCGCTTGGCGGTTCAACCCGTGAGGGTGTTGAGCCAGCCGGTCAGCAGACGGCTGATCTCCTCGGGGCGTTCCTGCTGGATCCAGTGGCCGCAGCCCTCTACGAGGTGGGAGGCGGTCAGGCCGGGGAGGGTGGTGGGGAAGGCGTCGATAGCGTCGGACATCCAGGTGGTGGAGGCGTCCAGGGCGCCGCCGATGAACAGGGACGGCTGCTTGATCGGGGCTCCGCGGTGGGGGGCGAGGTCCTCCCAGTCGCGGTCCACGTTGCGGTAGCGGTTGAGGGCGCCCGTCAGACCCGTGCGCTCGAACTCTCCGGCGTAAACGTCGAGGTCGTCCTCGGCCAGCCAGGCCGGGAGGATGCCGGTGGGAAAACGGTCACGCAGCTGGCCGCCGTGGGCGACGAAGTGCGGGTCGGGCTCGCCCTGGGCGGGCATGGTGTCGGCGGACAGGGCGGCGTAGAAGCCCGCGAGCCAGCCCCGCACGTCAGGCTCGATCTCCGTCTCGGCGCGGCCGGGCTCCTGGAAGTAGGAGACGTAGAACTCCTGCTCGGGGCCGCCGATCTGGCCGAAGATGTCGGTGGGGCGGGGGCCGCCGGGTGGCGCGTACGGGACGCTCAGCAGGGCGACGGCCCGGAAGACCTCGGGGTGGAGCAGGGCGGAGGTGGCGGCGATGTTGGAGCCCCAGTCATGGCCGACGACCACCGCGTTCTCCTCGCCGAGGGCGTGCACGAGGGCGACGTTGTCCTCCACCAGGTCCAGCATCCGGTAGGCATCGGTCTCCGCAGGCTTGGAGGAGCGGCCGTAGCCGCGCACGTCGAGCGCCACCGCCCGGTAGCCGGCCGCGGCGAGGGCCGGGAGCTGGCGGCGCCAGGAGTACCAGGACTCGGGGAAGCCGTGCACGAGCAGGACCAGCGGGCCGGTGCCCTGCTCGACCAGGTGCAGGCGCCCGGCAGGGGCCTCGACGGTGCGGTGGCGGAGTGCGGCGGACGGCTCGGGCTGCATGGGGTCTTCTCTCGGTTCGCGGGTGGACGCAGGTACGCATCGATCATGCGGCGCAGCGACCGTCCACCGCGATTACCCTTGCCACTCTGGCAAACTTGCAGGACAGGATGGTGGAGCGGCACGTCCGGAAGGGGGCAGAGCGGGTGACAGGCGACGACGTGGCCGACACGCTGGCGGCGATGGGCCCCAGGCTGCGGGCCGCACGCGAACACCGCGGCTCCACGCTCACCGGCGTCAGCTGCGCGACCGGCATCTCCCCGAGCACGCTGTCGCGGATCGAGACCAGCCGACGCAAGCCCACCCTGGAAGTGGTGCTGCAGTTGGCGAAGGAATACGGCGTCTCCCTGGACGAGCTGGCCGGCACCGCTCCCGCCGCCGAGCCCCGCACCTCCGCGCTCCAGCGTTTCGGCGACGACAAGGCGGTGCTGCCGCTGACCCGGTACGTCGGGGGCCTGCACGCCCACAAACACGTCCTACCCGCCGTCCAGGAGCCGCCCGCGCGGCCCCGGCAGGTCTCCCACGACGGCTGGGAATGGCTGTGGGTCCTGTACGGGCGGCTGGCTCGCACTCGGCGACCAGGACCTCGTCCTGAGTGCCGGGGACGTCGCCGAGTTCGACACCCGCAATCCCCATGGGGTCGCGAACGCCGGCCCCGGCGGCCCGGTCGAGTACCTGATCATGTTCGGGCCGCAGGGAGAGCGCCTGCGACCGCGCACCCCGCCCGCCCCCGGCCCCAGGGCCCGGTAGCAAGCAGCGAACGAACGGCCTGACGTCCCGGATACGCCCAGGACACATGGCGCAGCCGCACCGGCTCCAGCCAGCCTCGGTCCAGGGCGGCGTACAGGGCACCGTGCCCGCGCCGGTGCTCGGCCGCGAGCGACAGCTCGACCAGCGTCTTCACCGGCCCGTCCGCGCACAGCACCGCGTCGGTGGGCTCGAACAGCGCGTCCGCTCTCTTGTAGAGACAGTCGTAGAACTCGACCCGAAAGCGGGACAACAGACCCAGCGCCTCGCTTCCGGGTACATCGGCGGGCAGACTCATGTGCAGCGGCCGTTCTCTCGTTCTTCGTGACTCGACATCTCGAAGCGTGGAGAACGGCCGCCTCCGCTGTCCCGGAAGAACCGCAGGTCAACAGGACGAGTGACCTACGATGTTAAACGCCAAGCTGAGGCGACGGCACGAAAACGGACGCGGCGGCGAGCCCCCCGTTCCGGGGGCTCGCCGCCGCGTCCGTGACAACCGGCGCCGGTCAGCTGAAGGAGTCGCCGCAGGCGCAGGAGCCCGTCGCGTTCGGGTTGTCGATCGTGAAGCCCTGCTTCTCGATGGTGTCGACAAAGTCGATCGTGGCGCCGACCAGGTACGGGGCGCTCATGCGGTCGGTGACGACCTTGACGCCTTCGAAGTCCTTCACCACGTCACCGTCGAGCGAGCGCTCGTCGAAGAAGAGCTGGTAGCGCAGGCCGGAGCAGCCACCGGGCTGAACGGCGACGCGGAGCGCCAGGTCGTCCCGGCCTTCCTGGTCGAGCAGGGCCTTGACCTTGGCCGCGGCGGCGTCGGTCAGGATGATGCCGTCGGTGACGGTGGTGGTCTCGTCCGATACGGACATCTACATCTCTCCCGGGTTGTACGGAGACTGCTTGCCGACGGTAGCAACCGACGTGATCGCGGATTCATTCCGCGGGGCTTACGTCCTCTTCTTCTCATGCTCGCATACCGCGCCGGAATGGAGCACGAGCCCGGGGACGGGGGGTGCGTCACATCGACGCTATGGCCATCGTCAAACTGACGTGAAGCGGTTATGATAGATAGCGTCATTTAGACGAGAAGGCCGCTGGCGGCGTCGGCATCGGTTCCGCCCGAGCGGCTTCGCCGCGCATATCGAATCAGAAGAAAGGGTGCGTGACGTGACCACCGCCCAGCCGCTGGATGTCCAGCCGACGCCCCTCGCGCTGCTGCTGCTCGGCCGCGACGCCGACCCCAAGAGCGAGCGGGGCGTGGACTGCCCCGGCGACCTCCCCTCCCCGTCCGACCCGGACCTGGTGGAGCGCGCCCGCGCGGCCAAGGAGAAGCTCGGGGACAAGGTCTTCATCCTCGGCCACCACTACCAGCGCGACGAGGTCATCCAGTTCGCGGACGTCACCGGCGACTCCTTCAAGCTGGCGCGGGACGCGGCGGCGCGGCCGGAGGCGGAGTACATCGTCTTCTGCGGCGTGCACTTCATGGCCGAGTCGGCCGACATCCTGACCTCCGACGACCAGAAGGTCGTGCTGCCGGACCTGGCGGCGGGCTGCTCGATGGCCGACATGGCCACGGCGGAGCAGGTGGCGGAGTGCTGGGACGTGCTCACGGAGGCCGGCGTCGCCGAGGTCACCGTCCCCGTCTCGTACATGAACTCCTCCGCCGACATCAAGGCCTTCACGGGCAAGCACGGCGGCACGATCTGCACCTCGTCCAACGCCAAGCGCGCGCTGGACTGGGCCTTCGAGCAGGGGGACAAGGTGCTGTTCCTGCCGGACCAGCACCTGGGCCGGAACACGGCCGTCCGCGACATGGGCATGTCCCTCGACGACTGCGTCGTCTACAACCCGCACCGCCCGAACGGCGGCCTGACCGCCGACGAGCTGCGCGCGGCCAAGATGATCCTCTGGCGCGGCCACTGCTCGGTGCACGGCCGCTTCAGCCTCGACTCCGTCAGGGACGTACGGGAGCGCATCCCCGGCGTGAACGTGCTGGTGCACCCCGAGTGCAAGCACGAGGTCGTCGCCGCGGCGGACTACGTGGGCTCGACGGAGTACATCATCAAGGCCCTGGAAGCGGCCCCGGCCGGCTCCAAGTGGGCCATCGGCACCGAGCTGAACCTCGTCCGCCGCCTGGCGAACCGTTTCGCCCCGGAGGGCAAGGAGGTCGTCTTCCTCGACAAGACGGTCTGCTTCTGCTCCACGATGAACCGCATCGACCTCCCCCACCTGGTGTGGGCCCTGGAGTCCCTCGCCGACGGCAAGCTGATCAACCACATCCAGGTCGACAGCGAGACGGAGAGCTTCGCCAAGCTGGCCCTGGAGCGCATGCTGGCGCTGCCGTAGCGCCGACGGAGCCCTAGGGGCTCCCTCACGGATCCACCGCCCCCGGCCGGGTGACCGCACCCGGCCGGGGGCGACTTCTGTCTCAGTCCGGGCGGGTGAGTGTCATGGGACCCTGCCCACCATCTCGACGGAGATCACGACGGGTGAGCCGTCCCGGACGTGATAGAGCACGCGATAGCGACCCACATGGATACGGAGAAAGCCGCTCCCGTACGGGCGCGCGCCCTGCGGGCGAGGGTCGGCCCGGAGCAGGCTGATCGCGTCAAGAACCTGATCGACCCCCTGCCGGTCAGTCCTGCGTAACTGCGTCAGCGCCCGCCGGGCGGCAGGCTGGAAGACGACGTCAGCGCCCCTGCGCCTCCTCGTCGTCGTTGTCAGCGGCGGCCAGCTCGGCGCTCAGCTCATCCAACGTGAGGACCGGCTCCGGGGAGCCCAGCACCTCGTTCAGACGGTTCTGAGCGATGGCGAGGTCGTCTTCGAGATCCGCGAGCTCCTCAGGGCTGATCAACACAGCCAGCACCTCGCCCTGAGCCGTGATGGCCGTGCGCTCAGGGCCTGTGGCCACCCTGCGGCACAGCTCCTCCAGAGCAGCGCCGGCCTGTGCGATTCCCATCGTGTCTCCCATGAGTCACCAGCATGCATCCGCCGGCGCCCTTGAGTGAGCCCGCCTGTCGGATTTCCCCCGATGCGTTCACTCCCCCTCCAGTCGCGCGCCGCGGCTCGAAGCGATGCGCAGCGCGTCGCCCAGCGCCTCCGCGAGTCGTACGCCCGTGAAGCGCAGTTCCCGCGCCTCCGTGGCGGGCTCGGCGAGCAGCGGTTTCGCCTCGGAGAGGACGAACGCCGCCGAAGCGAGCAGGTCCGCCTCCAGCTTGTCGGCCAGCCGTGACATGCGGCTGGCCGAGTCCTCGGTGCTGAGGTAGCAGGGGCCGCCCGTCGCCGACGCCCACGGCAGCAGTCGCAGCGGGGTCCCCTGTTCGTTGCGCATCATCGCGTATGTCCTCCATGCCACGCTTCGGGCAATTACGGTGTGTGCTCACATCGTTGCCCTGTGGCGTATGGCCTCAACAGGGGCTGTGCGTCCCCGCGTTGAGTACGGGACGGCAGAAAGGTTCGACCATGAAGTTCCAGCCCCAGGCCCTGACCCCGTATGTGTCCGCCCGCCACTACTTCGGCTCCGAGCAGCGCCGCCACCGGGAGCGGGCGCGGCTGTCGCTGGTGCAGCTCGCAGGGATCGTGAACTCCAGCAAGAGCGCGCTGGCTCGGGTGGAGACGGCGGAGTTGATGCCGCCGCCGGATCTGCCCGCGCGGCTGGATGCGGCGTTCGGGACGGACGAGTACTTTCACGGGCTGTACCAACTCGCCAAGCGCGAGGCGCATCCGGACCAGTACCGGCGGTACATGGACTTCGAGGCGCAGGCGGAGGTGATCGAAGACCTTGCCACACAGGTGATCCCGGGGTTGCTTCAGACAAAGGCGTACGCCGGGAATCTCCTCGCCTACGCGAGTGGCATCACCCCTGAAGCGGTTGAGGAGAAGCTTCACGCGCGGCTGCAACGGCAGGAGCGACTGCACTCGGCCGCGCCTCCCCGGTACTGGGCCATCCTGGACGAGTCAGTCCTCCACCGGCCCGTCGGCGGCTGTGCGGTGATGCGAAGTCAGTTGGAATCACTGCTGCCACGTGTCGATACACCGGCCATGAAGATTCAGGTACTCCCCTTTGCCCACGGCGGCTATGCGCTGATGGATGGGCCGTTGACGCTGCTGAGGCAGCCTGACCTGCGGGTGTACGCCTACGAGGAAGGGCGCAAGTCCGGCCATCTACTGGAGGACAAGGAAGAAGTCAACCAGCGCTGGGCGCTGTATGACGCGCTCCGGGCGTACGCTCTGTCCCCAGGCGACTCTGCGTCGCTGATCCGGAAGGCAATGGAGAGGTACGAGCCATGCGAACCAGCGTCGAGCTGAGCTCAGCCACCTGGTGCAAGAGCAGCTACAGCAACATAGACGGCGGCGACTGCGTCGAAGTTGCCCGGAACTTCCCCGGAGCCGCCCGCTGGCGCAAGAGCAGCTACAGCAACATAGACGGTGGTAATTGCGTCGAGGTTGCCGCGAACCTGCCCGGCGTCGTCCCCGTGCGGGACAGCAAGAACCCCCACCTCCCCCCGGTCGTCGTCCCCGCCGCCGCCTGGGCCGTCTTCGTCGGCGGGCTCAAGGCATAGGAACAGCGCGTACACGGCCCGTCCCGGCGAGGCGCCGGGACGGGCCGAGGCCGTTACTCGGGCTATTCGGCCCTCGGGCGGACCAGGCCCGACTCGTAGGCGGTGACGACCAGTTGCGCGCGGTCGCGGGCGCCCAGCTTGGCCATCGCCCGGTTGACATGGGTCTTCACGGTCAGCGGGCTCACTTCGAGGCGTTCGCCGATCTCGTCGTTGGAGAGCCCTGCCGCGACGTGGACCAGGACCTCGCGTTCACGGCCGGTGAGCGCGGCGAGCTTCTCGGCATACGGCCCCGAGTCGGCACGCGTCTCGTCGGCGCCCCCGCCCTGGGAGAGGAACCGGGCGATCAGGCCCTTGGTAGCGGCCGGGGACAGCAGGGCGTCGCCTGCCGCCGCCGTGCGGATGGCGTTGAGGAGCTCGTCCGGCTCCGCGCCCTTGCCGAGGAAGCCCGAGGCTCCGGCGCGCAGCGACTGGACCACGTACTCGTCGACCTCGAACGTGGTGAGCATGACGACGCGGACGTCGGAGAGTTCGGGATCCTCGCTGATCAGGCGGGTGGCGGCGAGTCCGTCGACGCCGGGCATCCGGATGTCCATCAGCACCACGTCGGCCTTGCCGGTGCGGGCCAGCTCGACGGCCTGGGCGCCGTCCGCGGCCTCGCCGACGACCTCCATGTCGGACTCGGAGTTCACCAGCACGCGGAAGGCGCTGCGCAGCAGGGCCTGGTCGTCGGCGAGCAGCACGCGGATCGTCATCCGTCCCCCTGAACGTGTGCCGTGGCGGCAGCTGTCGCAGGCAGTATCGCCTGGACGCGGAAGCCGCCGCCGTGGCGGGGGCCGGTGGCAAGGGTTCCGCCGAGGGCGGCGACCCGTTCGCGCATGCCGAGCAGCCCGTGTCCGCCGGAGTGCGTCTCGCCGGGATGTCCGGAGACACCGGTGACGCCCGCGCTGCCGGTGACGCCCGCGCTGCCGGTGACGCCGGCGCTGCCGGAGCCGCCCGCCCCGCCGGAGACACCGGAGCCGCCCGCGCCGTCGGAGTCGCCGGAGCCGCCCGTGCCGCCGCTGTCCAGGACGGTGACCTCCACGGAGGATCCGACCCGTACGAGGCTCACCTCGGCGGTGGCGTCCGGCCCGGCGTGCTTGCGGACGTTCGTCAGGGCCTCCTGGACGATCCGGTACGCGGCGAGGTCCACGGCCGCCGGGAGCGGATCACCGCCGTCGGCGCGGGCGACGTCGACCGGGAGCCCCGCCTGCCGGAAGGTCGCGATCAGCTCGTCGAGGACGTGGAGTCCGGGGGCGGGCTCGGTGGGGGCCTCCGGGTCGCCGGACTGCCTGAGCAGCCCCACGGTGGCGCGCAGTTCGCTCAGCGCCGAGCGGCTGGCCTCACGTACGTGGGCGAGGGCCTCCTTGGCCTGGTCGGGCCGCCGGTCCATCACATGGGCGGCGACGCCCGCCTGCACATTGACCAGGGCGATGTGGTGGGCGACCACATCGTGCAGATCGCGGGCGATGCGCAGCCGTTCCTCCGCGACCCGGCGGCGGGCCTCCTCCTCGCGTGTGCGCTCTGCTCGCTCGGCCCGTTCGCGTATGGCGTCGACGAAGGCCCGGCGGCTGCGCACGGCGTCGCCCGCGGCCGCGGCCATGCCGGTCCAGGCGAAGATGCCCAGGTTCTCCTGCGCGTACCAGGGCGCGGGCCCGAAGACCATCGCCACACCGGTCAGCGTGATCATGGTCGGCAGGCCGACCCGCCAGGTGGTGGGCCGGTCCGTGCGGGACGCCACGGTGTAGAGCGCGATCACCGCGGACATCGCCAGCGGCGCGGGAGGCTCGCTCTTGATCAGTTCGATGACCGTGATGAGGCCGGTGCACGCCAGCACGGCCACCGGACTGCGGCGGCGGAAGACGAGGGCCCCGGCCGCGGGCAGCATCAGCAGCAGACTGCTCGGCTCGGGGGTCCGGGTGCCGAAGGCGCCGAAGGCGCCGCGCGGCGCGTGCGGATCGGCGTAGGCCGCGAGCACCATGCACAGCAGCACTCCCAGTGCGAGCACGCCGTCGCACATCGTGGGATGTGTGCGCAGCCAGCGCTGGGTGGGGGCGATCCCGGGGGCGAGTGAGGTCACGTCACGCAACGGTACGGCGTCGGCCCGGGCACAGGGCACGCACAGGCACAGGCACGTACACACACAGGCAGGTACACGCACAGGCACAGGCACGTACACACACAGGCAGGTACACGCACAGGCACAGGCACGTACACACACAGGCAGGTACACGCACAGGCCTGTGCGCGGGCAGAGGTACGGGGCGGACCTGCGGTGGACATACCGCCGCGGTGCGGACGCCCGCGCCCGGAGCCCCGGCCCGGATGCGCGCACGCCCCGCGCCCGGGGTTCCGGACGCGGGGCGGCGCAGAGGCTGGAGTGGGGTGGGGACAGCGGCCCGGCGCGGTCGGTCAGCCGCCGGGGATCAGGCCGTCGTCGCTGAGCAGCTCGCGGACCTCCTCAAGGGACGCGTCGGGTGCGGGGAGAATCAGCTCGGACGGCTCCAGGGCATCGTCCGGCAGTGGTTCGCCCAGCTCGCGGACCTTGTCCAGGAGCGAGTGGAGCGTGGCGCGGAACCCCGGTCCGTCGCCGCTCTCCATTTCCTCGAGCAGCTCGTCGTCGAGCTTGTTCAGTTCGGCGAAGTGGCTGTCCGCCAGCTTCACCTGTCCCTCCCCCATGATCCGCACGATCATGACGAGTCCCAACTGTCGGCCTACTGTCGGTCACCAACAGACACTGATGGTCACACTACCCCGATCAGACGGCGATCACTGCTTGTCGAAGCGGTGCGGGCTGTTCTGCTGCTGCGCGTCCTGCTGGCCGGCCGCGCCCGCCGCGCCGTTGCCGCCCTCGATCGCCTGCTTCTCCGGACCCGAGCCGCCCGCGAGCTCCGCCTTCATCCGCTGGAGCTCCAGCTCCACGTCCGTGCCGCCGGAGATCCGGTCCAGCTCGGCCGCGATGTCGTCCTTCGCCATGCCGGAGGGGTCGTCCAGGGCGCCCGAGGCGAGCAGCTCGTCGATCGCCCCTGCCCGCGCCTGGAGCTGGGCGGTCTTGTCCTCGGCCCGCTGGATGGCAAGACCGACGTCGCCCATCTCCTCCGAGATGCCGGAGAACGCCTCGCCGATGCGCGTCTGGGCCTGCGCCGCCGTGTACGTCGCCTTGATCGTCTCCTTCTTCGTGCGGAAGGCGTCGACCTTGGCCTGCAGCCGCTGCGCCGCGAGAGTCAGCTTCTCCTCCTCGCCCTGCAGCGTCTGGTGCTGCGTCTCCAGGTCCGTGACCTGCTGCTGGAGCGCCGCCCTGCGGGACAGAGCCTCGCGGGCCAGGTCCTCACGGCCCAACGCCAGCGCCTTGCGGCCCTGGTCCTCCAGCTTGGACGACTGGCCCTGGAGCTGGTTGAGCTGCAGCTCCAGCCTCTTGCGCGAGGTGGCCACGTCGGCGACGCCGCGGCGCACCTTCTGCAGCAGCTCCAGCTGCTTCTGATACGAGTAATCAAGGGTCTCGCGCGGGTCCTCGGCCCGGTCAAGGGCCTTGTTTGCCTTCGCGCGGAAGATCATCCCCATACGCTTCATGACACCGCTCATGGGCTTCGCGCGCCCCCTTCTGACGGACTTGAGCTCCAGCACTCCAACAGAACCCACAGTACGGGCCCTGTCTCTATTACCGCACTGTCCGAGTGCGGATGGGCTCCTCCCCAAGGACGACTGCGACCGGACGCCGCTCCGGCCCAAGGTGTAGATGACTGTCCGGGAAACGCCCGGCGACGACCGCCGACCGCCGTGGCGGGCCCCGGCGACGGGCCCGGCGACGACCGCCGTTGCCGGATCGTTCCCCGCCGCAGTAGGCCCCACTCCTGCCAGCCCGTACCCTTGGGCTTTGTGTTCCGTAGCCGTTCCAAGGAAGAGAAGGCCCCCACCGCTCCGGTGACGGCGGACCTCTCCAAGCAGCCCCGCGACCCCGAGGCCCCCAAGGGCCGCCCCACGCCCAAGCGCAGCGAGGCCCAGGGCCAGCGCCGCCGCGCCAACAGCGGCGCGCCGGCCAACCGCAAGGAGGCCATGCGCCGGCAGCGGGAGACCCGCCGCGCGGACCTGGCCCGCCAGCGTGAGGCCCTCGCCAGCGGCGACGAGCGTTATCTGCCGGCCCGCGACAAGGGTCCGGTGCGCCGCTTCGTCCGCGACTTCGTCGACTCGCGCTTCCACATCGCCGAGTGGTTCCTGCCGCTCGCCGTGGTGATCCTGGTGCTGAGCATCCTCCAGAACGCGCGGATGCAGAACATCGCGCTGCTGCTGTGGATGGGTGTGATCGTGCTGATCGTCGTGGACTCGATCGGTCTGACGGTGCGGCTGAAGAAGCAGCTCAAGCAGCGCTTCCCGGACGAGCCCAAGCGGGGCGCGGTCGCCTACGGTCTGATGCGCACGCTTCAGATGCGCCGGCTGCGGCTGCCCAAGCCGAAGGTCAAGCGCGGGGAACGGCCCTGAGCGCGGACGTCACCCCCTTCTCGGGGGCTTCCGCCGAGTGGCTGGCGGGACTGGGCGGTCTGCGCAACGTCGTCCGCCAGGAGCTCGTCGCCCGCCAGCTGGACGAGCAGATAGCCGCACGCTTCCCGGTCGGGCAGCGGCTGCGCATCCTCGACGTCGGCATGGGCCAGGGCACCCAGGCACTGCGACTCGCCCGCACCGGGCACACGGTCACCGGTCTGGAGTCCGACCCGGCGATGCTCGAGGCGGCCCACGCCTCGCTTGCGGGCGAGCCCGCCGGCATCCGGGAGAGGTTCCGGATGATCGAGGGCGACGGCCGGGAGACCGGCGTCCACTTCCGGCCGGGCAGCTTCGACGTGGTGCTCTGCCATGGCGTGCTGATGTACGTCGAGGAGCCCGACGCCATGCTCGCAGGCCTGGCGAGGATGCTGGCGCCGGGCGGTCTGCTCTCCCTGCTGGTGCGCAACGGCGACGCGCTCGCCCTGCGGCCCGGCCTCGCCGGTGACTGGGACACGGCGCTCGCGGCCTTCGACTCGGACGCGTACACCAACCGGCTCGGTCTGGCGGTGCGCGCGGACCGCCTGGACGCGCTGACCGCGACCCTGGCGGGGATCGCGGCGCCGCTGCACGCCTGGTACGGGGTGCGGGTCTTCACCGACCTCGCCGACAACGACGACCCGCTGCCGCCCCCGGCCGAGCTGGCCCGGCTGCTGGCGGCCGAGGACCGGGCGGGCCGCACGGAGCCGTACCGCCGGGTGGCGGCGCTGCTGCATCTGTGCGGGGTGCGGGGCGACCGGCCGGTACGCGAGGGCTGAGCCGACGCTCCGGCCCTCCGGGCTGCACCGGAGCACACGGGAGCAGAGCACATACGCTCGACGGATGTCCGGGCCTTCGGGCTCCCGGACCACCCCGGACCCCCGGGCATGCGGGCCTTCGGGCTCCCGGACCCCGGACAGGCCGGCCTCCGAGTCTCCGGGCTCGCGGACCCCGAGCCTCCGGACCCCGAGCCTCCGGGCATCCGGGCATCCGGGCATCCGGGCATCCGGGGCCTGCCCGCTCAGGCGGATCGGCCCCGGACCGCGTCCTCTCCTTCGTGACCACAGCGGATATGACGGCGTCCGGCGGCGACGCCACCACGACGAGACTGCCCGCCGGAGAGACCTGGCGGGCTCTGTACGCCCACTTCAGACCGCACCGGTGGGCGGTCGCCTGCGGGGCGCTGCTCACCCTGGTCGGCGCGGCGACGGCGCTGGCCCAGCCGCTCGCGGCGAAGACCCTGGTGGAGCGGCTGGGCAGCGAGCAGTCGATCACCGGGGTGCTGGTGCTGCTGACGGCACTGGTGGTGCTCGGCACCGCGATCGAGGCGGTCGGCGCATACGTTCTGGAACGCACCGCGGAATCGGTTGTGCTGGCCGCCCGCCGCTCACTGGTCGGGCGGCTGCTGCGGTTGCGGCTGCCCGAGGCGGAGCGCATCCAGCCCGGGGATCTGATGGCCCGCGTCACCTCGGACACCACGCTGCTGCGTGCGGTCACCACCCAGTCGGTGGTCTCGGCGGCGACCGGCAGCCTCACCTTCCTGGCGACGATCGTGATGCTGGCCCTGCTGGACCCGGTGCTGCTCGGCGTCACACTCGGGGTCATCGTGCTGATCGGCGGCGCCGTGGCCCTGGTGATGCCGAAGATCGCCCGGTCGACGCAGCGCGCACAGGAGGCGGTCGGGGAGATCTCCACGGTCCTGGAGCGGGCTTTCGGGGCGTTCCGCACCGTCAAGGCGTCGGGAGCGGAGGACCGTGAGACTGCGGTGGTGCACGAGGCGGCGCGGCAGGCCTGGCGGCATGGCATACGGTCCGCGAAGTGGCAGTCCGTCGCCTGGTCGTCGGTCGGTCTGGCCGTCCAGGTGTCGTTTCTGGCGGTGCTGGGGATCGGCGGTGCGCGGGTGGCGTCGGGCGCCATCTCGATCGCCACTCTCGTGGCCTTCCTGCTGTTCCTGTTCTATCTGATCGACCCGGTGTCCCGGATGGTCGAGGCGGCGTCCCAGTACCAGGTCGGCTCCGCCGCCGTCGCACGGATCGTGGAGACCGAACGGCTCCGCACCGAGCAGTTCTCCCCCGCCGCCGTCTCCCCCGCCGTGCCCGCCGCGCGCCGAGGTGACGCCCGGCCCGACTCCGTCGTCTTCGAGGATGTCCGGTTCCGCTACCGGGAGGATCTGCCGTTCGTCCACCGGGGAGTGTCCTTCACCGTCCCCGGAGCCGGGATCACGGCGTTCGTGGGGCCTTCGGGGGCGGGCAAGACGACCGTCTTCGGGTTGATCGAACGGTTCTACGAGGCCGACGGCGGACGCGTCCTGGTCGAAGGCGAGGACGTGCGCGACTGGCCGCTGGCCGAGCTGCGTGCCGCACTGGGCTATGTGGAGCAGGACGCTCCGGTGCTGGCGGGAACCCTGCGCGAGAATCTGGTCTTCGCCGCGCCCGGCGCGAGTGAGGAGGAGATCCACCGGGTCGTCGCCCGATGCCGGCTCGACGCCCTCGTGGCACGGCTGCCCGACGGGCTGGACACGGTCGTCGGCCACCGCGGCTCCCGGCTGTCGGGCGGCGAGCGGCAGCGGGTGGCGATCGCGCGAGCGCTGCTGCGGCGGCCGCGGGTGCTGCTGATGGACGAGGCGACCTCGCAGCTCGACGCGGTCAACGAGATGGCGCTGCGCGAGGTGGTGGCCGAGGTGGCGCGGGAGGTGCCGGTACTGGTGGTGGCGCACCGGCTGTCGACGGTGACGCTCGCGGACCGCATCGTGGTGATGGACGGGGGCCGGGTTCGGGCCGTGGGCACCCACCCGGAACTCGTGGCGTCGGACCCGCTGTACGGGGAGCTGGCGGCGACGCAGTTCCTGGCGACGGGTCAGCCGGGTCATGCGGAACAGCAGCAGGGGCACGCGGAACAGCCGAGTGGGGCCGCCCCCTGATCGGCGGCGCTCGGCAGGCCGCAGGACCCGTACCGAAGGGACACTCCCAACATGAGCGCTTCCCTTCGCCGCCGTACGACCGCCGCCGTCATCGGGGCGATCAGCGTGATCGCCCTGGCGGGCGGCTGCTCGTCGGGCTCGCCCGCGCCCGTGTCACAGGGGCAGGCCCGGTCCACGCCCGAGTCCTCGAACCAGGCGGCGGGGCGTGCGGCCGTGCCTAGGGCGGCGAGCGCACTGCAGGACGACTACCAGAACGTGATCGAGAACGTCCTGCCGTCGGTCGTCCAGATCGAGGCGGACAACAGCCTCGGCTCCGGCGTGGTCTACGACGACAAGGGCCATATCGTCACCAACGCGCATGTGGTGGGCGGGGAGCGGTCGATGCGGGTGACCACCGCGACCAGGGAACAGCCGCTGACCGCGGAGCTGGTGTTCTCCTACCCCGAGCAGGATCTGGCCGTGGTCAAGCTGGAGCGGGTGCCCAGCGGGCTCAAGCCCGCGGCCTTCGCCAACTCGGCGGAGGTCGAGGTGGGCCAGATCGTGCTGGCGATGGGCTCGCCGCTGGGCCTGGCGAGCAGCGTCACCCAGGGCATCGTCTCCGCCGTGGGCCGCGCGGTGACCACCAGCGCAGCGGGCGGGGGCGTCAGCACCACGTTCGGCAACATGGTCCAGACATCCGCGGCGATCAACCCGGGCAACAGCGGGGGCGCGCTCGTCGACCTGGACGGCGAAGTCGTCGGCGTGCCGACGCTGGCCGCGACCGACCCCGACCTGGGCGGCACGGCGGCGCCGGGCATCGGGTTCGCCATCCCCTCCTCCACGGTCCGCTCGATCACGGACCAGATCATCGAGGACGGCGAGGTCACCGACTCGGGCCGGGCCGCCCTCGGCATCCGGGGCCGCACCGTGCTGAACGCCGACTACGAGCCGTCCGGTGTGGCGGTGGTGGAGGTGACGCCCGGCGGCGCGGCGGCGGAGGCGGGGCTCAAGTCCGGCGACATCATCACCCGTGTCGGCGACGAGGAGATCACCACGATCACGTCCCTGGCGGAGACGCTGGCGTCGCTGAAGCCGGGCGACACGGTGGACGTGGAGTACACGCGGGGCGGCACGGAGCGGTCGGCGGAGGTGACACTGGGCGAGCTGGAGTGACGTGCGGCAGCGGGGCCGCGGGCGGCCGGGCCGACATGTCCGCGGGAGGCCGGAGTTCGGCGCGTCCGAGAGTGGCCGGAGCCGGGTGCGTCCGAGAGAGCCGGCCGGTCCATGGAGGATCGGAGTTCGGCGCGTGCGCGGAGGCCCGGAGCCGATACCGGCCCGCGGGAAGCCGGGCCCACGGATCCGCGGGGGCCGGAGTTCGGTGCGTCCGAGATCGGTGCGTCCGAGTTCGACGCCTCCGAGAGTGGCCGGAGCCGGCGAGCCCACAGGCGGTCGGAGTTCGCCGCGCCCACGGAGGCCCGGAGCCGATACCGGCCCGCGGAGGCCCGGAGCCGATACCGGCCCGCGGAGAGCCGGGACGCGCACCACGCCCGAGCGGGGCGGAGTGCTTCGCGGCTCTCCGCGGCTCCCCGCCCCCGGGGTCTATCGCTCGCCCTCTCCCACGCCCGCCTCCGCGTCCGCATGAAGGCTCATCGGCCCGTAGACCTTCCTGCCGTCGTCCGACAGCACCGCCTGGTCCGCGCCGCCGTCCAGCAGCTCCTTCCAGTACTCACCGATCCAGGTCTCCGCATCGCCCTGCGTGGTGAACTCCTCCGGCTGCACCGCCGGCTGGACCTCCGTACCGTCGGACTTCTCGAACCGCCACGTCCATGCCATGTCGCCTCCCGGGTCCCGCCGACTGATCGGTCATTGCTGCCCGCAGCGTAGCCGGGCGCGCAGGCCGGACGGCGACGCGGCAGGATCAGGGGCGTGGAAGTGACTCTGCTCGGCACCGGCGCGCCCGCCGGACTCCCCCGCCCGGACTGCCCCTGCGCCGTCTGCGCCACCGCCCGCGGCGGCCTCGCACGGGCTTCGACGGCGCTCCTGGTGGACAGCGCGCTGCTGCTCGACCTCACTCCGGGAGCCGCGCTCGCCGCGGCGCGCGCCGGGCACTCCCTCGTCGGCGTACGGCAGGTGCTGCTCACACATCCGCACAACGGCCCCGCCCTCGACCTGCCCGCAGGGCTGCCGACCGCCGGGCGGGCGCCGGACGGGCGCGACCTGACCCTCATCAGCGGACACCGGGTGCGGGCCGTGCCGATGGACCACCCCGGCACGGGGTACGAGGTGGCCTCCCCCGACGGCGAACGCCTCCTCTACCTCCCGCCCGGCGGCGCCCCCGCGGGCCTCGCCGAGGGGCTCGCCCCGTACGACATGGTCGTGGCCGACGTCGTCGGACGGCCCGACGCGCTGGCCCGGCTGCGGGCGTCCGGGGCGGTCGGGGCGACCACGGACGTCATCGCCGCGCACCTCGACCACGATGTGCCCGGCGGGCCGGAGCTGACGAGGCGTCTCGCGGCCGCGGGGGCGCGGGCGGTGCCCGACGGCACGACGCTGTACGTCGGCGAGTACCACGCCGTCCCGGACGTGCCGCGCCGCACCCTGGTCACCGGAGGCGCCCGGTCCGGCAAGTCGGTGGAGGCCGAACGCCGGCTGGAGACCTTTCCCGACGTGCTGTACGTCGCGACTGGCGGGACGCGTGAGGGGGACGCCGACTGGGCGGAGCGGGTCGCACTCCACCGCGTACGCCGACCGGGGAGCTGGCGGACCGCCGAGACCTGCGACCTCGTGCCGCTGCTGGCGGCGGACGGTCCGCCGCTGCTCATCGACTGCCTGTCGCTGTGGCTGACCGATGCGATGGACCGGGTCGACGCCTGGGACGACGACAGGTGGACGGCCGAGCAGCGGCCGGCGCAGCGGGCGCTGCGCAAGCGGGTGGCGGAACTCGTCTCTGCGGTCCGGGAGACGACCCGGACGGTCGTGGCGGTCACCAACGAGACGGGGTCGGGCGTGGTGCCCGCGACGGCGGCGGGGCGGCGCTTCCGGGACGAACTGGGGCGGTTGAACGCGGCGTTCGCGGACGAGTGCGAGCAGGTCGTGCTGGTCGTGGCGGGCCAGGCGCTGGCGTTGCGCGGCTGACGGGCGTCCTGGGTTCCGCCGCCCGCTCCTGCGGGCTTCCCGTAGCCCGGGCCGGCGCGCTTCTCCCTCCCGCCCGCCCTCGTCCTGAGCCTCGCCGGGCGCGGCCCCGGGGGCCCCGGCCCGCCCGGTCCAGCGCCCACGGCGCGCGGCGACGCAGGGGGTGGGGGGGCTTCACGCCCGCGCTCCAAGCGGTCGGACCGGGTGGGAAAGGGGGTTGGGGGCAACGCCCCCAAGAGCGAGTCGGCCCGGTACTGTTCGGCGAATGAGCAGGTTGAATCTCGACGACTTCTCCGATCTGATCGAGCGCCCCGACAGCGGCACCCGCCGCGACGCCGAAGCCCGCCGAGAGCGGCTCGCGGTCGCGCCCGGCGCGCTGGGACGGCTGGACGAGCTCGCGGAGTGGCTGTCGGCCGCACAGGGCGTCGCCCCGGTGAAGGCCGTCACCCAGCCGCGGATCGTGCTGTTCGCCGGGGATCACGGGGTCGCCGAGCTCGGGGTGTCCCGCCGCCCGGCGGGCTCCGCGCACCGGCTGGTGCGGGACGTGCTGGAGGGGGTGAGCCCGGTCGCCGTGCTCGCCCGCCGCATGGGCGTCCCCGTCCGCGTCGTGGACGCAGGTCTCGACTGCGAGCCGGACCTGCTGCCGGACGAGATCGTCCGCCACCGGGTGCGCCGCGGCAGCGGCCGCATCGACGTCGAGGACGCGCTCACCGCCGAGGAGGCCGATGCGGCCGTGCGCCTCGGCATGGCCATCGCCGACGAGGAGGCCGACTCCGGCACGGACCTCGTCGTGCTCGGTGATCTGAGCGTCGGCGGCACGACCCCCGCCGCCACCCTCGTCGCCGCGCTCTGCGGCACCGACGCCTCGGTGGTCACCGGTCGCGGCGGAGTCGCCATCGACGATCTGACCTGGATGCGCAAGTGCGCGGCGGTCCGGGACTCCCTGCGCCGCGCCCGCCCGGTGCTCGGCGACCAGCTGGAGCTGCTCGCCGCGGTCGGCGGCGCGGACCTCGCCGCGATGACCGGCTTCCTGCTCCAGTCGGCGGCGCGCCGGATGCCGGTCATCCTCGACGGGGTCGTCACCGCGGCCTGCGCGCTGGTCGGCCAGCGCGCCGCTTTCCGCGCGCCGGACTGGTGGCTGGCGGGCCAGGTCAGCGGCGAGCCGGCCCAGACGAAGGCGTTCGACAGGATGGCGCTCAACCCGCTGCTCGACCACGGCGTCACTGTGGGCGAAGGAACCGGGGCACTGCTCGCGCTCCCCCTCGTCCAGGCTGCCGCCGCGCTCGCGGCGGAGCTCCCCGAGCAGCCCGAGCAGGGCTTGGCGGAGGACGAGGGCGCGCACCGCGACGACTGACGGATCAGGCGGACTGTCATGACATGCGATGCCCCATATGATCGCGTTTCATGGGAGAGGTCCGCTTGTCTGCTTTCGCGCGCCGCGAGTGGGGCCCGCTGTACGGAGCCGTGCGCACGGCGCTCGTCACCGACGGGTGGCAGGCGGTTCCCCTGACCCTGACGGCCGTCTGCCTCACCGCGCTGCTCCAGGTGGCACAGCACCAGCCCTGGGGGTACGGCCCGGTCCGGCTGATCGGGGCCGTACGCGCCGAGGACCCGCTGTGGCTGGGGCTCCTGCGCACCCCGCTGTCGCTGTTCGTACCGGCGCTGGACCTTCCGGTGTGGGGCGCGCTGGCTCAGATCCTGCTGGTGTTCGGCATCGCGGAGATCACCGTGGGCCGGGGGCGGACGCTGGCCGTCGCCTATCTCGCGACGCTCGCCGGGACGCTGTACGCCCGGATCGGCATCGCTCTGGGGCCCGACGCCTTCGCCGGTCTCGGACTGCCGGCGTCCGACGCGCACGTGGTCGACACCGGGCCGTCGGCCGCGGTCGTGGGCCTGGCGGTGTTCGTCTGCTGGCGTCACCGGGCCTGGTTCACGGCGGGTCTGGTGGTCGCCGCGATGGTCGTCGAGGTGGTCGTCAAACCCAATCTGGCGGGCAAGGAGCATCTGGCGGCGATCGCCGCGGCGCTCGCCCTGTGCGCCGCGCTGTCGGTGCAGCGCACCGCCGTCGACGACGACAGCGCCGTCGACGACAGCTCCGAGTGGCTCAGCGGTCGCCGCCGCCCGGCCCCGTCGGCCGGTCGGGCGCGCCCCCGATGAGGTCCTGGAACTTGCGGCGCGGCCGGTCCCAGCGGCGGTCGTGGCGGTACGAGCGCAGCTGGGCCCTGGCCCGGGCGCGCGGGCGGTTGCGGTAGAAACGCCGCGCCCACGGCGAACCGGGCCGGGCCAGCCGCACGGCGCCGAACAGCGCCACGAACGGCACCAGCACCCCGATGAGAGCCATCCGCAGCTTGCCCTTGAGCAGGGTGATGATGACGAAGACGAAGTCGGCCGCCAGCGTGAGGATCACGACGGCCCGGTTCTCCCGCTCCTCTTCCGTGAGCTGGTCGACGCCGAGCGGTGAGAAGCCGCTCAGGACCAGCAGCGCCAGCGCGGCCGCCAGCACGACCACCTCGACGCTCTTGCGGCCCTCTTCGGTCCAGTAGACGTCGTCGAGATGGAGGAGCAGTGCGAACTCGTCGAGGACGAGGCCCGCACCGATGCCGAAGATGACCGCGCAGACGGCCGCGGCGACGTCGTGCCCACTGGCGCTGAGGGCGGCGAAGCCTCCGACCACGGTGAGGATGACGCCGGGGACGACATGGTGGATGTGCATCCCGCCGGGCGTGACATTGCGGAACGGCCCTTTGCCCGCGCGGATCAGCCGGGTGACGGTCCGAGTGATCAGAAAGGTGAGGATGAAGGAGGACAGGGCGAGGAGCGTGGGGAGCTTCCCCGGCTCGACGATGTTGCGGTAGAACCAGTCATCCATGCCGCCTGCTTCCGATTCACACGATGCGTCAGTGAATGTGCACTATGCGTAAATTTACCGTCGGAGGGTCCCGGCTACCCTTCGCGCGGTGGATGCCATTCACCCCCAGGAGCCGGCCCCCGGCACAACGCCCGACCCCGAACCCGTTCCCGCTTCGGCCACCCGGTCCGGACCGGCCGCCGAGCCGACAGACGGGCCGACGAACGGGCCGACAGACGGGCCGGCCGAGTCACCGGCCCCGCCCCCGGCTCCCGACACCGACCCGGCCGTCGGCCTGCACGGGCTTCGCTTCGCCTTCGGCACCCTGACCGTGCTCCCGGTCCGCGTCACCCGATGGGACCGCGACGCCGCCCGCGCCGGCATGATGTGGGCGCCCCTCGCCGGTCTCGTCGCCGGCCTCGTCGCGGCGGCCGCCGGCGGGCTGATCCTGCTGCTGGGCGGCGGCCCGCTGCTCGCCGCGGTCGCTGCCGCAGCCGTCCCCGCCGTCCTCACCCGGGGGCTCCATCTGGACGGTCTCGCCGATACGGCGGACGGTCTGGGCAGCGGCAGGCCCGCCGCGGACGCGCTGCGCATCATGAAACAGTCCGACATCGGGCCGTTCGGAGTGATCACGCTGCTTTTCACACTGTCCGCCCAGATCGCCGCTGTGTACGAGCTGTACGCGCAGAGCTGGCCGCGCGGTGCGGCGGCCGCCGTGCTGAGCTCCGTGGCCGCGCGGCTCGCGCTGACCCTCGCCTGCCGGCCCGGCGTTCCCGCCGCACGCCCCGAAGGCCTGGGCGCGGCGGTGGCCGGCGTGGTCCCGGCGCCCGGCGCCCTGGCCGTCGCCGCGGCGACGGCAGCGGTCTGCGCCGGGGCGGCGGGGGCTCTCTTCGACGCGCTGGGGGCACTGCACCATGTGCTCGCGCTCGCCGTCGGGCTGCTCGCGGCGCAGGCGCTGCTACGACGCTGCGTGCGCCGCTTCGGCGGGGTGACGGGAGATGTGTTCGGCGCGCTCGCCGAGACGGCGGCGACCGCGGCGCTGGCAACGCTCGCACTGGCCTGAAAGCTCCGCGGCATGTGCCGCGACGGCCCGCCGGGAAGGTGCGGGCGTGCCACGGCCGGCTGCGCCCACGCGTCGGAGCCGTATGTCGACACGGCCCGGGCCCCTCCCCGGGGAGCTGCCGGACCGCGCCGGGCTTCACCGGACCCGCTGGGCCGCCCCTCCGTGCAAGCTCCGTCCTGTCGCGGCCGTTTGGCCGGACGCCCGTGGACGGCGCCGGGAGGGGGGTGCGTGCCGGACGTGACACAACCAGGGTTGGCGGCCGCCGCCGTGAGCCGGACAGGTGAGCGCGCGTAGGCTCTTCCCGGCAGAGGGGGCGTCGATCCGTCCCCTGTGCCGAACGAGCCCCGACCTCCTGGAACTCAACGGAAGCGAGATTTCACCACCGTGACTGCTCTCACTCTCAGCACTGCCGGCGCGGCGACGCTGCGCGCCGACGCCATCGTCGTCGGGGTCGCCAAGAGCCCTCAGGGCGGGAACGGACTCGTCGTCGCGCCGGGCGCGGAGGCCGTCGTCGAGGCATACGACGGCAAGCTCGCCGACATCCTGAAGTCCCTCGGCGCGAGCGGCGCGGAGGGCGAGGTGACCAAGCTCCCCGCGCCCGCGGGCTTCAAGGCCCCGGTCGTCCTGGCGACGGGGCTGGGCTCCGCGCCGGAGAAGGACGAGGCGTATGACGCCGAGGCGCTGCGCCGGGCCGCCGGGACCGCCGCCCGGGCGCTCAGCGGCTCGAAGAAGGCCGCCTTCGCGCTGCCCATCGAGGCGTCGGAGGACGCGGAGGCCATCGCGGAGGGCGCGCTGCTCGGCGCGTACGCCTTCACCGCCTACCAGGGCGGGGGCGCGTCCGCGAAGAACGGCGGCAACGGGAAGAACGGCGGCAACGGCGTCAAGGCGCCCCTGGCCGAGGTCGCCCTTCTGGGGGCCAAGCCGCGCGACAAGGCGTACAAGGCGGCCGTCGCGCGCGCCCTGGCGGTCACCGAGGAGGTCAACCGGGCCCGCGACCTGATCAACACTCCGCCGAACGACCTCACGCCCGAGGCGTTCGCGGCGGTCGCCTCCGCGGCCGGCAAGGAGCACGGCATCAAGGTGCAGGTGCTGGACGAGAAGGCACTCGCCAAGGGCGGTTACGGCGGCATCCTCGGCGTCGGCCAGGGCTCCCAGAACCCGCCGCGCCTGGTGAAGCTCACGTACACCCACTCCAAGGACGCCAAGACGCTGGCGCTGGTCGGCAAGGGCATCACCTACGACTCGGGCGGCATCTCCCTGAAGCCGGCCGGCCACAACGAGACCATGAAGTGCGACATGAGCGGCGCGGCCGCCGTGTTCGCCGCGGTCGTGGCGGCCGCACGGCTCGGCCTGGAGGTGAACGTCACCTGCTGGCTGGCGCTCGCCGAGAACATGCCGTCCGGCTCGGCCGTCCGCCCCGGCGACGTGCTGCGCATGTACAGCGGCAAGACCGTCGAGGTGCTCAACACGGACGCCGAGGGCCGGCTGGTGCTCGCCGACGCGCTGACGAGGGCGTCCGAGGAGAACCCGGACGCGATCGTCGACGTGGCCACGCTGACCGGCGCGATGGTGCTGGCGCTGGGCCACCGCACCTTCGGGATCATGGCCAACGACGACGCGTTCCGCACCGCGGTCCACGAGATCGCCGAGGAGGCCGGCGAGCAGTCCTGGCCGATGCCGCTCCCCGCCGAGCTGCGCAAGGGCATGGACTCCCCGACTGCGGACATGGCGAACATGGGTGAGCGGATGGGCGGCGGCCTGGTCGCCGGACTGTTCCTCAAGGAGTTCGTCGGCGAGGGCATCACCTGGGCCCACCTGGACATCGCCGGCCCGGCCTTCCACGAGGGCGCGCCCTGGGGCTACACCCCCAAGGGCGGCACGGGCTCCTCGGTCCGCACCCTGGTGAAGCTCGCCGAACGCATCGCCGCCGGCGACCTGGGCTGAAATTTTGTGGCTCGGTTCGCCCAAGGGCGAACCGAGCCTCGATCAGACAGAGAAAAAGGCCCCGAGTCCCCCCTCGCGGCAACAAGTGCGAAGATGGGTTCTCGGCAGGACAGGGCCCCCACCACAGGGCCGACGAGACAGCGGCCGAACACCAGCCGACCGGCCGGGCAAACTTCCAGGTAGACGGGCCCGGCGTACGGCGCATATGCATGGAGGACGTGACGTGGCGAACGACGCCAGCACCGTTTTCGACCTAGTGATCCTCGGCGGCGGTAGCGGCGGTTACGCTGCGGCCCTGCGCGGAGCTCAGCTGGGCCTGGACGTCGCCCTGGTCGAGAAGGGCAAGGTCGGCGGCACCTGCCTGCACAACGGTTGTATTCCCACGAAGGCGCTGCTGCACGCCGGCGAGATCGCCGACCAGGCACGCGAAGCCGACCAGTTCGGTGTGAAGGCCACCTTCGAGGGCATCGACATGGGTGCCGTCCACAAGTACAAGGACGATGTGATCTCGGGCCTCTACAAGGGTCTGCAGGGTCTGATCGCCTCGCGCAAGGTCACCTTCATCGAGGGCGAGGGCCGGCTGTTCTCCCCCACCTCCGTCGATGTGAACGGCCGCCGCGTCCAGGGCCGCCACGTCCTGCTGGCCACCGGCTCCGTGCCGAAGTCGCTGCCGGGCCTGGAGATCGACGGCGACCGCATCATCTCGTCCGACCACGCGCTGACGCTGGACCGCGTCCCGAAGTCCGCGATCGTGCTGGGCGGCGGCGTCATCGGCGTCGAGTTCGCCTCCGCATGGAAGTCCTTCGGCTCCGAGGTCACCGTCATCGAGGGCCTGAAGCACCTGGTGCCGGTCGAGGACGAGAACAGCTCCAAGCTGCTGGAGCGCGCGTTCCGCAAGCGGGGCATCAAGTTCAACCTGGGCACCTTCTTCGAGAAGGCCGAGTACACCCAGGACGGCGTGCGCGTCACCCTCGCGGACGGCAAGACCTTCGAGGCCGAGGTGCTGCTCGTGGCGGTCGGCCGCGGCCCGGTCTCGCAGGGCCTGGGCTACGAGGAGCAGGGCGTCGCGATGGACCGCGGCTATGTCCTGGTCGACGAGTACATGCAGACCAACGTTCCGACGATCTCCGCCGTCGGCGACCTCGTGCCGACCCTCCAGCTCGCGCACGTCGGCTTCGCGGAGGGCATCCTGGTGGCGGAGCGTCTGGCCGGTCTCAAGACCGTTCCGATCGACTACGACGGTGTGCCTCGGGTGACGTACTGCCACCCGGAGGTCGCGTCCGTCGGCATCACCGAGGCCAAGGCCAAGGAGATCTACGGCGCGGACAAGGTCGTCGCTCTGAAGTACAACCTCGCGGGCAACGGCAAGAGCAAGATCCTCAAGACCGCGGGCGAGATCAAGCTCGTCCAGGTCAAGGACGGTGCCGTGGTCGGCGTTCACATGGTCGGCGACCGCATGGGCGAGCAGGTCGGCGAGGCCCAGCTGATCTACAACTGGGAGGCTCTGCCGGCCGAGGTCGCGCAGCTGGTACATGCCCACCCGACGCAGAGCGAGGCGCTCGGCGAGGCCCACCTGGCGCTCGCGGGCAAGCCGCTCCACTCCCACGACTGATCAGTCGCCGGGCGCGACGACCACATACCGCACTTTTGTAAGGAGCAACTGAAACCATGGCGGTTTCCGTAACCCTTCCGGCGCTCGGCGAGAGCGTCACCGAGGGCACTGTCACCCGCTGGCTGAAGGCCGAGGGAGAGCGCGTCGAGGCCGACGAGCCGCTGCTCGAGGTCTCCACCGACAAGGTCGACACCGAGATCCCCGCACCGACCGCCGGTGTCCTCACCTCCATCAAGGTCGCCGAGGACGAGACCGTCGAGGTCGGCGCCGAGCTGGCCGTGATCGACGACGGCACCGGCGCGCCGGCCGAGGCTCCGGCCCCGGCGGCCGCCGAGGCCCAGACCGCGGCCGCTCCGGCCCCGGCCGCCCCCGCTGCCGAGGCCCCGGCAGCCCCGGCTCCGTCTCCTGCGGCTGCGGGAGGCGCCGAGGGCACCGATGTGACCCTTCCGGCGCTCGGCGAGAGCGTCACCGAGGGCACCGTCACCCGCTGGCTGAAGGAGGTCGGCGAGTCCGTCGAGGAGGACGAGCCGCTGCTCGAGGTCTCCACCGACAAGGTCGACACCGAGATCCCCGCCCCGGCCGCCGGTGTGCTGCTGGAGATCGTGGTCGGCGAGGACGAGACCGCCGAGGTCGGCGCGAAGCTCGCCGTCATCGGCGCCCCGGGTGCTGCCCCGGCCGCCGCTCCCGCTCCGGCCGCCCCGGCCCCGGTGCAGGAGGCTCCGGCGCCCGCTCCGGCCCCGGCTCCCGCTCCGGCACCGGCCCCGGCTCCCGCTCCGGCACCGGCTCCGGTCCAGGAGGCACCAGCACCGGCCCCGGCGCCTGCGGCCGCCCCCGCACCCGCCGCTCCCGCCGCGGTCGAGGCGGGCGACGCCTACGTCACCCCGCTGGTGCGCAAGCTCGCCGCCGAGAACGGCGTCGACCTGAGCGCCGTCAAGGGCACCGGCGTCGGCGGCCGTATCCGCAAGCAGGACGTCATCGCCGCCGCGGAGGCCGCCAAGGCAGCCGCTGCCGCCCCGGCTCCGGCAGCTGCCGCCGCTCCGGCCCCCGCCAAGGCGCCGGCGCTCGAGGTCTCCCCGCTGCGCGGCCAGACCGTCAAGATGACCCGCATGCGCAAGGTCATCGGCGACAACATGATGAAGGCGCTGCACGGCCAGGCTCAGCTGTCCTCGGTCGTCGAGGTCGACATCACCAGGCTGATGAAGCTGCGCGGCCAGGCGAAGGACTCCTTCGCCGCCCGCGAAGGCGTCAAGCTCTCCCCGATGCCGTTCTTCGTCAAGGCGGCGGCCCAGGCGCTGAAGGCCCACCCGGTCATCAACGCCCGGATCAACGAGGACGAGGGCACCATCACGTACTTCGACACGGAGAACGTCGGCATCGCCGTGGACTCCGAGAAGGGCCTGATGACGCCCGTCATCAAGGGTGCGGGCGACCTCAACATCGCCGGCATCGCCAAGGCCACGGCCGACCTGGCCGGCAAGGTCCGCGGCAACAAGATCACCCCGGATGAGCTGGCCGGGGCGACCTTCACCATCAGCAACACCGGTTCGCGGGGCGCGCTGTTCGACACGATCATCGTGCCGCCGAACCAGGTCGCCATCCTGGGCATCGGCGCGACCGTCAAGCGCCCGGCGGTCATCGAGACCCCCGAGGGCACGGTCATCGGCGTCCGCGACATGACGTACCTGACGCTCTCCTACGACCACCGTCTGGTGGACGGCGCGGACGCCGCCCGCTACCTGACCGCCGTCAAGGCGATCCTGGAGGCCGGTGAGTTCGAGGTCGAGCTCGGTCTGTAACGCTCGACACAGCTGTGCCCGCGGCGCCCCGTCCGGATTCTCCGGGCGGGGCGCCGCGGCGATAATGGCAACGCCCGCGCACGACAACCACAAGGCTCGCCGCCGCTCGCCCCAGGAGCCCTCATGACCACCCCGCCCGTCGTCCACTCGCTGCGCGAACAGATCCGCGAGCACATCGTGGAGGGCATCGTCAGCGGCCGCTGGAAGCCCGGCGAGCGGATCGTGGAACGGCGGATCGCCACCGAACTGCAGGTCTCCCAGACACCGGTGCGGGAAGCGCTGCGTGAGCTGGAGAGCCTGCGACTGATCGAGTCCGCGCCCAACAAGGGCGTACGGGTGCGGAATCTGACGGCCGCGGACCTGGAGGAGAGCTATCCCGTCCGCGCCGGTCTGGAACAGATCGCCGCGGAGCTGGCGGCGGAGCGTCTCGGCGCGGACTGCTCGGCGCTGGAGCCGCATGTGGCGGCGCTGTACGAGGCGGACCGCGCCGGCGACTCGGCGGCGCAGGTGCGGCACACGGTCGCCTTCCACCGGGAGCTGGTGCGGGCCGCAGGGAACGCGGTGCTGCTGCACACCTGGGAGGGGCTGGGGATCGAGGTGTTCACGGCGCTGTCGATCCGGTGGCTGGGGACGGTGCAGAAGTCGTACGCGGAGGAGCACGAGGAGCTGGTGGAGGCGTTCCGGCGGGGGGATCCGCAGATCGGCGCCCTGGTCAAGGCCCACGTCCTGGGCTGCGCCCCGCGCGCCTGACCCGCGCGCCTGTTCCCACAACCGGGGCTCCGCCCCGGACCCCGTCTTACGGGGGCTCCGCCCCCGAACCCCCGCGCCTCAAACGCCGGCGAGGCTGAGCTTCAGGCCTCTGTGCCTCAAGCGCCGGCGGGGCTTCATATATCGGGCCCACCAAACCCCCGCGGGCCCGATGCACCACTCCACCAAACCCCGGCGGGCCCGATGCTCTGCTCCACCAAACCCCGGCGGAGGCTGGATTGGCGCAGGCCAATTCAAGCCCGTCCGGCGTTTGAGGACACGGCCGAAGGCCGTACGGGGGCCCGGGGGCCTGCCCCCGGTTGCGGGAAGGGGCGGGATCGGGGAAAGGCTCCGCGCAGCGCAAACAGCCCGCACAGCTGAGGCCGCCCCCGCTCACCCGCGCCCCCACCCCGCCCGATTCACCCGCTTTGCCGCGGCACCCGGTGCCCCATTCCACGGCACGGAATGCCAATTTCTCGAGATTGAGAAGTTTTCCCCTCCCAGGCTTTGATCGATCATCGATCAGCGACTTACAGTCGACCGCGGGTTCACCAACCCTTCGCCCTGTCCTGCCAGACAAGGCCCCTTTTCACCACCCCCCTCCAGTCCGGAAGGCGGCGATCATGACCGACCCCGTAGGCAAGCTTCCGAGCGAGCTCGATCAGCTCCCGGACCGCGACGCCGAGGAGACCGCCGAGTGGGCGGCCTCTCTCGACGCCGTCGCCGAGCATGCCGGCCCCCACCGCGCCGCGTACCTGATGCGTCGCACGCTTCAGCACGCCGAGACCTCCGGGGTCCCGCTGCCCAGCCTGCTGGAGACGGACTACGTCAACACCATCCCCACCTCCGCCGAGGGCTCGTTCGGCGAGTTCGACGGCGACGCGGAGCTGGAAGCCCGCATCACCGCGTGGAACCGCTGGAACGCGGCCGCGATGGTCACCCGCAGCTCCCGCCACGGCGTCGGCGGCCATATCGCCACCTTCGCCTCCGCCGCCTGGCTGTACGAGACCGGCTTCAACCACTTCTTCCGCGGCAAGGAAGCCGACAGCTCGGGCGACCAGCTCTACATCCAGGGCCACGCCTCTCCCGGCATCTACGCCCGCGCGTTCCTCGACGGCCGCCTCTCCGAGGCCCACCTGGACAACTTCCGCCAGGAGGCCGGCGGCGAGGGCCTGCCCTCCTATCCGCATCCGCGCCGGCTGCCCTGGCTGTGGGAGTTCCCCACGGTCTCCATGGGCCTCGGCCCGCTCTCCGCGATCTACCAGGCGCGGTTCAACCGCTACCTGGCGGGCCGCGGCATCAAGGACACGTCCGGCTCCCACGTCTGGGCGTTCCTCGGCGACGGCGAGATGGACGAGCCCGAGTCGACCGCGGCACTCGCCCTCGCCGCCCGTGAGCAGCTGGACAATCTGACGTTTGTCGTCAACTGCAACCTCCAGCGCCTCGACGGCCCCGTCCGCGCCAACTTCAAGATCGTGCAGGAGCTGGAGGCCCAGTTCCGCGGCGCCGGCTGGAACGTCGTCAAGACGCTCTGGGGCTCCGCCTGGGACGAGCTGTTCGCCCTCGACACCACGGGCGCGCTGGTGCGCAGGCTGCGCCAGGTGCCGGACGCGCAGTTCCAGACGTACGCGACGCGGGACGTGGCGTACATCCGCGAGCACTTCTTCGGCTCCGAGCCCGCGCTCGCGGAGCTCGGCAAGCTGCTGGGCGACGCGAAGATCGCCGAGTGCTTCCACTTCTCCCGCGGCGGCCACGAGCCCCGCAAGGTGTACGCGGCCTACCGCGCGGCGCTCGCGCACAAGGGCGCGCCGACCGTGATCCTCGCCCAGACGGTGAAGGGCCACACGCTCGGCAAGGGCTTCGAGTCCAAGAACGCCAACCATCAGATGAAGAAGCTGTCGGTCGAAGAGTTCAAGGACATGCGCGACCTGCTCGGGCTCCCGATCGCTGACAGCGCCTTCGCCGACGGCCAGGTGCCGTACGGCCACCCCGGCGCCGACTCCCCCGAGGTCCGCTACCTCCAGGAGCGCCGCGCGGCCCTCGGCGGCCCGGCCCCGGCCCGCCGTGTCCACCCCGTCGCTCCCCTGCCCGCGCCCGAGGAGCGCGCCTTCAAGGCGCTGATGAAGGGCTCCGGCAAGCAGGAGATGGCCACCACCATGGCGTTCGTCCGCCTGGTGAAGGACCTGATGCGGGACAAGCAGACCGGCAGGCGCTGGGTGCCGATCGTTCCGGACGAGGCCCGCACCTTCGGCATGGAGTCGCTGTTCCCGTCCGCGGGCATCTACTCGCCCCTGGGCCAGACGTATGAGCCGGTCGACCGCGACCAGCTGATGTACTACAAGGAGGCCAAGGACGGCCAGATCCTCAATGAGGGGATCACCGAGGCCGGCGCCATGGCCGACTTCATCGCCGCCGCGACGTCGTACGCGACGCACGGCGAGACGATGATCCCCTTCTACATCTTCTACTCGATGTTCGGCTGGCAGCGCACCGGCGACCAGATGTGGCAGCTCGCCGACCAGCTGGGCAAGGGCTTCATCGTGGGTGCGACCGCCGGCCGCACCACCCTGACCGGTGAGGGCCTGCAGCACGCGGACGGCCACTCGCATCTGATCGCGGCCACCAACCCGGCTTCGCTCAACTACGACCCGGCGTTCGCGTACGAGATCGCGGTGATCGTCAAGGAGGGTCTGCGCCGGATGTACGGCGAGACCGCCCCGGGTGAGGACTCGAACGTCTTCTACTACCTGACGGTCTACAACGAGCCGATGCCGCAGCCCGCGATGCCGGAGGGCGTCGAGGAGGGCATCGTCAAGGGGCTGTACCGCTTCAAGGAGGCCGAGTCGGCGGCGGCCGACGCCCCGCGGCTCCAGCTCCTCGCGTCGGGCACGGCGATCCACTGGGCGCTTGAGGCGCAGCGGCTGCTCGCCGCCGACTGGGGCGTCGCGGCGGACGTCTGGTCCGCCACCTCGTGGGGCGAGCTGCGCCGGGACGCGCTGGAGTGCGACGAGGCGCTGCTGCGCGGCGAGCAGCGGACCCCGTACGTCACCCGGGCGCTGGAGGGCGCACCCGGCCCGGTGCTGGCGGTCAGCGACTGGATGCGCCAGGTGCCGGACCAGATCAGCCAGTGGGTGGAGCAGGACTACTCCTCGCTCGGCACGGACGGCTTCGGTCTGTCCGACACCCGTCAGGCGGCCCGCCGCCACTTCGGCGTCGACGCGCAGTCGATCGTCGTGGCGGCGCTTGCGCAGCTCGCCCGGCGCGGCGAGGTTCCGGCCTCCGCGGTGAAGGAGGCGCGCGAGCGCTACGGCCTCTGAGCCGACAGGCACAGCGCAACGGGTGCGGCCTCCTTCCTTCGGGCGGGGCCGCACCCGTTGCACGTGGACCGCTGTCACTCCGCGGGGCGGACTCCCGGCGGCGGAGGTTCCGGTTCGGGGGCGTGGCTGCGCAGCCGGATGATGGCCGCGACGAGCCCACCCCAGACGATGACGATCGCGACGATCATCATGACGACGGCGCTGGCGGACATCAGGGCTCCTTCCTCTCGACGGGGGCCTCCATGTCGAGGTCGATGTCCTCACCGCCGGCCTTCCACGGCATCAGGGTGAGGATGACGCCGATGAGCAGCGCGCCGATCGCGACGCTCCAGCCGGCGCTGAGCAGGAACTCGGTGGAGTAGCCCTCGTAGTTCTCATCGAACTCCTGACGCAGGCTGTCGACCATCATCCAGCCGAGGACGAGCGGTGTGATGAGGCCCAGGCAGATCCGCCACCAGTGGCCGAGCCTGATGGCGGAGGTCGCGTCCGCGTTCTGCTGCAGTTCCGGGAGCTTGCGCAGCACCCAGGCGATCACGACCACGCTGACCAGCGCGGCGAGGGCGATGCCGTACTGGTTGACGAAGTGGTCTGAGGCGTCCAGCAGGAACAGCCCCTCGTCGGTCGGGAACAGCAGGATGGAGGCGAGGGCCACCAGACCGCCGACGCCGAAGACCGCGGGGATGCGGCGGATGCCGGTGCGGTCCTGCACCGCCGAGACGACGACCTGCACGATGGAGATCAGCGAGGACAGTCCCGCGATCACCAGCGAGACGAAGAACAGCACGCCGAAGAAGCTGCCGGCGGGCATCTCGGAGATGACGGCCGGAAAGGCGACGAAGGCGAGTCCGAGCCCCGCGCTGGCCACCTCGTCGACCGGCACCCCCGCCTGCGCGGCCATAAAGCCCAGCGTGGCGAAGACGCCGATGCCCGCCAGGATCTCGAAGGAGCTGTTGGCGAAGCCCGCGACCATCGCGGAGCCGGTGAGGTCCGCGCGCCGCCCCAGGTAGGAGGCGTAGGTGACCATGATGCCGAAGCCGATGGACAGGGAGAAGAAGATCTGGCCGTAGGCGGCGACCCAGACGCTGCCGTTGTCCAGCTCCGACCAGTCGGGCGCGAAGAGCGCGTCGAGGCCCTCCGCCGCACCGTCCAGGGTGAGCGCCCGGATCACCAGGATGACGAAGAACAGCACCAGCAGCGGGATGAAGACCTTGTTCGCCCGTTCGATGCCGCGGCGTACTCCGAATGCCAGGATGACCAGCACGACCACCCAGACGGCGATCAGCGGCCAGATCACCGCGGTCACATAGCTGGAGATCATGCCGGGCGACTCCGCGACCTCCAGGAAGTCCCCGAAGAGGAACGCCTCGGGGTCGTCGCCCCATGCCTGGTCGGCGGAGAACCCGACGTAGCGCACGGCCCAGGCGAGGATGACCGCGTAGTAGGTGGCGATGACGAAGCAGATGACGACCTGCCACCAGCCGATGACCTCGGCGGGGCGGGCCATCCGGCGCAGCGCGGCCGGCGGGGACATCCGGTACTTGCGGCCGATCGAGTACTCCATGATCAGCACGGGGATGCCCGCGGTGAGCAGGGCTACCAGATAGGGGAGGAGGAACGCGCCGCCGCCGTTCCCGTATGCGATCGCGGGAAAGCGCCAGATGTTGCCGAGCCCGATGGCCGAGCCGATGGCGGCCAGCAGGAACCCTGTACGGGTGGACCACTGCTCACGAGGCTGGTTGGTCATGGGGGCGTCCTTGCTCGCGCTGTCCTCTTGCACGGTTTGATGCTCTGTCGGCCTGCCCTGCTCATCCGGTATGCCCTGCTTTGCACTGACTGAACGTTAGCGTGGGATGTGCGGCCCGGCGCGCCGACGACATGGGCGACCCTTGACCTTGACACCGTGTGAGGGCGTGGAGTGAGGGGGTCATGTTCACCATCGGAGACTTCGCCAGACACGGGCGTGTGTCGGCCCGCATGCTGCGCCACTACGACGCCATCGGGCTGCTGCGCCCCGCCCGCACCGACCCTTTCACCGGCTACCGCCGCTATGCGGCGGCCCAGCTCGCCGACCTCAACCGGATCATCGCCCTCAAGGATCTGGGCTTCAGCCTCGAACAGGTGCGGCAGATCCGTCAGGGCCGGTTGGACACAGCCGGGCTGCGCGGCATGCTGACGCTGCGCCGTGCCGAGCTGGAGGCGGCGAGGGCGGCGGCCGAGGCGCGGCTCACGCGGGTCGAGGCGAGGCTCCGGTCACTGGAGAGCGAGGGGCGCATGCCTTCCCAGGACGTCGTCGTCAAGAGTCTTCCCGCCGTACGCGTGGCCGAGCTGACGGCGGTCGCCGCCGGCTATGAGCCGGAGCACATCAGCCCGGTGATCCGCCCGCTGTACGAGGAGTTGTGCAAGCGACTCGACGCCGCGGGCGTCACTCCGTCGGGTCCCGGCATCGCGTACTACGAGGCCTGCGCAGACGCAGCGTCAGGCTCCGGCGCGGACGAGGGAGCCATCGTGGTGCATGCGGCGATGACCGTCTCCGCGGAGCCCGCGCCCGGGCAGGACTTCGCGATCGTCGATCTGCCGGCGGTCGGGCGGGCGGCGACCATCGTGCACCGCGGCCCGATGGACGAGGTGGTGACCACGGGGCAGGCGCTCGCCCGCTGGATCGACGAGGGCGGGCACCGCTCCGCCGGTTACGCCAGGGAGGTGACGCTGGAGTGGGACGAGGACCCGCGCAACTGGGTCACCGAACTCCAGGAGCCGCTGGTCTGACGCCGGTTCGCCCGACGTCGGCGCGGGTGCGGGTGCGGGCGCGGGCGCGGGCGCGGTGCTCTCAGGGTCAGGTCCGGCGGCCCCGGCGACCCGGCGCTCTCCGGCACAGATCCGGCGGCCCCGCCGGCGCGGGCGCTCTCCGTGGGACAGGTCCGGCGGCCCCGGCGGCCCGGCGCTCTCCAGCACAGGTTCGGCGGCCCCGCCGGCGCGGGCGCTCTCCGGGGGGCATGTCCGGCGGCCCCGGCGGCCCGGCGCTCTCCGGCACAGGTTCGGCGGCCCCGCCAGCGGGGGCGCTCTCCGGGGGGCAGGTCCGGCGGCCCCGGCGGCCCGGCGGCCCCTGGCAGTCCGGGCCGGATCGGGCCGACCGGGGCCGCCGGGGCCTTTGGGGACAATGGCCCGCATGCGCGCTGCCCGCCTGATCAAGATGGTGCTGCTTCTGCAGTCGAGGCCCTCGATGACCGGGGCCGAACTGGCCCGGGAGCTGGAGGTGTCGGAGCGCACCGTCGCCCGGGACGCCCTCGCCCTGTCCGAGGCGGGCGTTCCGGTGTACGCGGACCGGGGGCGGGCCGGCGGCTATCGCCTGATCGGCGGATACCGCACCCGGCTGACCGGCCTCGCCCGCAGCGAGGCGGAGGCGCTGTTCCTGTCCGGGCTGCCCGGCGCCCTGCGGGAGATGGGCCTTCAGGACGCGGCGTCGGCGGCCCGGCTCAAGGTGTCTGCGGCGCTGCTGCCGTCGCTGCGGGACGCCTCCGCCTCCGCGGCCCGGCGCTTCCATCTCGACGCTCCGGGCTGGTACCAGGAGCCGGCGACCCCCGAGTTGCTGCCCGCGGTGGCCGAAGCCGTATGGGACGACCGGCTGCTGCGGGCCCGCTACCGGCGGGGCGACGGGTACGGCGCAGAGGCAGAGCGGGAGCTCGCGCCGTACGGCCTCGTGCTCAAGGCGGGGGTCTGGTACCTGTGCGCACGTGCGGAGGGCGGGGCGGGCTCCTTCCGGGTGTACCGGATCGACCGGTTCAGCTCGGCGGAGCCCGCGGAGGAACGTTTCGAACGGGATGAGGAGTTCGATCTGCCGGACTTCTGGGCGGAGCGCGCGGCGCAGTTCGCGCGCTCCATCCTGCGTGCCGAGGCCGTGCTGCGGCTGACCCCGGCGGGCGCCCGCCGTCTGCCGTACGCGACCGACCGCGCCGCGGCCGAGGAAGCCCTGGCCGCGGCGGACGGCCCGGACGAGCACGGCCGGGTGACCGTCGCCCTCCCGGTGGAGTCCCTGGAGGTCGCGCTGGGCCAGCTGCTGTCGCTGGGCCCGGAGGCCGAAGTGCTGGGGCCGCCGGAGCTGCGCGAGCGGTTCGCCGCGGCGGCGCGCGGCATGGCGGCGCTGTACGGGACGGGTCGGCCGTAGTACGGGACGGCCGCGGCAGCACGGAAGGGGGCGCAGCAGTACGGAAAGGGGGCCGCGGCGGTACGGGACCGGGTCAGCGGCAGTCGTTCAGCAGTGGTCATTCAGCGGTAGTCGTCCGCTGTGGCCTTCGCGCCGCCCTTGACGACCTCCTCGATATACGTCCAGGCGTCGGGCCGGCTGCCGTCCGCGTCCGTGAAGCCGTACACCTTCGCCAGCTCCCCGCTGGACAGCGACCGGCCGTTCCAGCGCGCCCGCTCCGGGTCCGCGGCCAGAGCCGCGACCGCGCGGCCGACGAAGACCGGCGACTCGGAGATCGCGAAGTGCTCGCTCTTGGCGACGGCGTCGCGCCAGTTCTCCTCCGTGACGCCGAAGTGGTCGAGCATCTGCTCGGAGCGCAGCCACCCCGGTGTCATCGACACGGCCGTGCAGCCCACGCCCTTGAGGTCCTCGCCCAGGGACAGCGCCATCCGGATCGGGGCGTACTTCGCGAGGTCGTAGTAGAAGTTCTCCCGGAACCCCTTGTTCGTCTCGGCCGTGCCGTCCGTGACCTCGACGACCAGCCCGCCCGGGTTGCGCACCAGCAGCGGCAGCGCACAACTGCTGGTGATGATGTGGGTCTTCACCCCGAGTTCCAGCATCCGCAGTCCGCGCTCCAGCTCGGTGTCCCACATCTTCGTGTCCCAGACGATCAGATGCTCGCCGCCCCAGACGTCGTTGACGAGGACGTCCAGACGGCCATGCTCCTCGTCGATCCGGGCGACGACCGCCCGTACCTGCTCGACGTCGAGATGGTCCGCCGGGATCGCGATCCCCTCGCCGCCCGCCGCGGTGACCAGCTCCGCGGTCTCCTCGATGGTCTCCGTGGTCCGGCCGACCTCGCTGGCCTTGCCGCGTGTGGTCCGCCCCGTCACATAGACGGTCGCCCCGGCCGCGCCCAGCTGTACGGCGATGGCGCGGCCCGCGCCCCGGGTCGCGCCGGCGACGAGGGCGATCCTTCCTGACAGTTCCTTGGTGGGTGTCGTCATACGCCGACCGTGACACGGATACCCGACATCCTCTGTCCGCTATCCGATCGGTTTCGGCTGGCTCCGGCTTTTCCCCGGCTCCGCGTGCGCGCCCGTCCGTCAACCACGATGCTTGTGCCGTGATGGACGAGACGGAGTTCTGGGAGATCGTGGACACCACTCGCGAGGCCGCCGAGGGCGACCCCGAGGACCATGCCGATCTGCTCGTCGAGCGGCTGCTGCGGCTCGACCCCGACTCCGTGCTGGACTTCGCCCGCCACTTCGAGGCGCGCTACAACCGCGCGTACATCTGGGATCTGTGGGGCGCGGCCGCCGTGCTGCTCGGCGGGGCGAGCGACGACGCCTTTGACTACTTCCGCTGCTGGCTGATCGGCCAGGGTCGGGAGGTGTTCGAGGGCGCGGTGCACGATCCGGACTCGCTGGCCGAGCTGCTGGAGGAGTTCGACGAGGACATCGACGGGGACGGTGAGGAGCTGGGGTACGCGGCCGACGAGGCGTACGAGCAGCTCACCGGGGTGGTGGCCCCGGATCTGGGGATCGCGCCGCAGACGGCGGAGCCGGCCGGCACTCCCTTCGACTTCGACGACGACGCGGCTCTGGCACGCCGCTTCCCCCGGCTGTGGGAACGTTTCGGCGAGCCGTAGGGCCTGCCCGCTGCGGTCAGCCGCCGAGCGCGCGGCCCATCAGCACATCGTCCACATACCGCCCGTGCAGAAAGAACTCCCCGGGCAGCACGCCCTCGACGGCGAAACCCTCCGACGCGTACAGCGCACGGGCGGGGGCGTTGTGGCCGAGGACGCGCAGCGTGATGCGGATCGCGCCCTGCCGCCGGGCCTCCTCGCAGGCCGCGCGCAGCAGCGCCCGTCCGACGCCGCGTCCGCGAGCGCGGTCGGCGACGGCCAGACCCTGGATCTGACGGACATGACGGTTGCAGTCGAGCGGAGTGGGCAGACCGAGGCGGACGTATCCGAGGACGGAGCCGTCCGCCGGGTCCTCGGCGACGAGATACTGCTCCGGCGGATGGGCCGCGTCGAAGAAGGGCGCGTACGGGGGCTCCGGCCGGGGCTGTACGGCGTGCAGCGGCGACCAGACCGCCGCGTCCAGTCCGGCGAGGGCTGTGCCGTCGGTGTGACGTGCGGGACGTATACGGGAATCGGCCATGCGGTCACTGTGTCACGGCGTGACCGAGGGCAGGATGGGCTTCATGCAGGGATCTGAACGTTCTCGTGTCGCCGTCACAGGCTCCACCGGGCTCATCGGCTCGGCGCTCGTCCGCTCACTGCGGACGGACGGGCACGAGGTGGTCCGCCTGGTCCGCCGACCCGCCGGAGCGGCGGACGAGGTGGAATGGGATCCGCACCGCCAGCACGTCGATGTCGCCGGGCTGGCCGGTTGTGACGCGATCGTGCATCTCGCGGGGGCGGGGATCGGGGACCGCCGCTGGACGGATGCGTACCGCAAGGAGATCCGGGACAGCCGGGTGCTCGGCACGGCCGCCATCGCAGAGGCCGCGGCGTCCATGGACCCGCCGCCGCGGGTGCTGGTCTCCGGGAGTGCCGTGGGGTACTACGGCGACACCGGCGACCGCGCCGTGGACGAGGACGCCCCGCCGGGGGACGGGTTTCTGCCGGATGTGTGCGTGGAGTGGGAGGAGGCCGCGGCCCCGGCGCAGGAGGCGGGGGTGCGCACGGTCTTCTCCCGCACCGGTCTGGTGGTGGCGCGCAAGGGCGGCGCATGGGGGCGGATGTTTCCGGTGTTCAGGGCGGGGCTCGGCGGACGCCTGGGGGACGGTCGGCAGTACTGGAGTTTCATCGCCCTGCACGACGAGGTGGCGGCCCTGCGGCATCTGATCGACGCGGAGTCGCTGTCGGGTCCGGTGAATCTGACGGCCCCTGAGCCGGTCACCAACGGGGAGGCCACCGCGGCGATGGGGCGGGTGCTGCACCGTCCGACGCTGTTCAACGTGCCGGCGCCGGTGCTGCGGGGCGTGCTGGGCGAGATGTCGGAGAATGTGCTGACCGGTCAGCGGGTGCTGCCGGCGCGGCTGCTGGAGTCGGGCTTCTCGTTCGCGTTCCCGACGATCGACGAGGCGATCCGGGCGGCGCTGAGATAGCGGGCCCGGGAGGGGCACGGGCCTGGGAGGGCCACGGGCCTGGGAGGGCCACGGGCCCGGGCGGGGCACGGGCCCGGGAGGGGCCGGCCGGCCCCGCGGCGTGGTCGGGGTCGGCGTCCGATCCGGTTTGTGTGCGGCGTGATTCGACACGGCTGGCGCATGGTTGCGTACGGCAGTGCGAAGCGCACGTCACGCCCCTTTTCGGCGACCTCCGCGGACGGCGCCGTGCGCCCCCGCGCAACGGTGCTCCACGCTGTGCGCGCACCGAACTGACGGCCCTGCTGCTTACGCTCGGTCCGAACTCGGGTATTCCTCGGGCCTGTCGAGGGCATCAGCTTCCCGTCAGCCGCGCCGACCTCGGGGAGGGGCACGTGCTCAGCACCGCTCACCATGAGCACCACGCGCACCACGCGCACCACACGCACCACACGCACCACACTGATCGTGCGAATCCAGGACTGGCGAACGCTGCGCGTCACTCGGACCCGGCACGCCAAGTGGACGTCGTCATCGTCGGGGCCGGCGTCGCCGGGCTCTCGGCGGCCCGTCAGCTGACCGGAGCGGGGCTCACGGTCAGTGTGCTGGAGGCGACGTCCCGGGTGGGCGGCCGGATGGCGACCGAGGAGATCGACGGGTTCCGCCTCGATCGCGTCGTGCAGTTGCTCAACACCTCGTATCCAGAGCTGCGCCGCACAGCGGGTCTCGGAGATCTCGCCCTGCGGCGCTTCACTCCCGGAGTGCTCGTGCACAGCGGGGGCCGGGTGCTTCGGTTCGGCGTCGGGAGCGCACGGGGCAGCGCACTGACCGTGGCACGCGCCCTGGCGAGCGCCCCCAGGCCGCTCGACCAGGCGCGACTCGGCGCGTCCCTCGCCCGGCTGGCGGCCACACCCGTGGAGCGGATCCTCGCCCGGCCCGAGCGGCCCACGGGCAAGGCGCTCCACGCCCGCGGGCTGCCCGCGCGCACCGTGCACGGGTTCCTCCGCCCGCTGCTGTCCACACTGCTCAGCGATCCCGCGCTGACGACGTCGAGCCGCTGTGCCGACCTCGCACTGCGCGGCTTCGCCCGGGGCAGGCTGTGCGTGCCAGAGGGCGGTGCGGCCACGCTGCCGGGGCAGCTGGCCGGGGCGCTCCCGCCCGGGACGGTGCGGACCGGAGTGCGGGTCACCGATGTCGCGATCAACCGGGTCCTCACCGAGGAGCACGGCGAGATCCACTGCCGTGCGGTGGTCCTCGCGACGGGCGCGCGAGCGGCGGCCGAGCTGCTGCCGGGGCTCCGGGTGCCGTCGTTCCACCCGGTGACCTCGGTGCACCACACCGCGCCCGCACCGCCTCCGCACGCGGACGCGTCCCTGCTGCTGGACGCGGACCGGACCGGGCCGGTCTCCCACACCGCGGTGATGAGCACGGTCGACCCGTCGCGTGCGCCGCAGGGGCGGGTGCTGGTCTCGTCGACGGTGCTGGGCGCTCCGCCGGACGATCTGGACCGGCGGGTGCGCAAGCAGCTGGCGGCGCTCTACGGGACGGCGACCGACGCATGGGAGCTGCTGGCGGTCTCCCACGACCCCGAAGCGGTGCCGGCGATGCCTCCGCCGCACGATCTGCGGCGCACGGTGCGGCTGCTGGCCGGTCTCTACGTCTGCGGGGACCACCGCGACACGAGCACCGTGCAGGGCGCGCTGTTCTCGGGCCGCCGCGCCGCGCAGTCGGTCCTCGCCGACCTGGGCGTTCACCCGGCCGGGACGTATGAGGCGTCCGCATTCCCGGCCGCCGCCTGACCACAGCCCGCGTCCCGGGCCGGGGGGACCCGGTACGCGGCTTCCTGCCCGCGCGCACGGTCATGGGGAGTCCGTGCGCGCGGGCCTTTTCGCCTTCCGGCGCGGTTGGCAGACCCAAGGCCCCCGGGCGCGGGGCCCTTCCCGCCCGCCCTCGCTTTCTCCGGGCGGGGGCGTGCGGGGCGGAGCCCGGGGTCAGCCGAGCGCTGCGACCCGGTCGCGATAGTTCCGTACCGCCGCCGCGTCCCTGTACGGCTCCAGCCGCCGCTCAAACTCCCGCACGTACTCCACCGCCCGCACCGACCGCATCTCCGACGACTGGAGCGCCGCCTCCGCCCCCAGCGCGCACGCCTGGTCCAGCTCCCCCAGTCCCAACCTCGCGGAGGCCAGCACCACCCGGCAGAACAGCCTGCTGCGGGCATACGCGGGCGCGCCCAGTTGCAGGGCCCGCTCGGCGTGCTGCACCGCCGACCGGTACTGCTGCAGATCGCGATGGCAGTGCGCGAACTCGTACGCGAGCTGCGCCTCGTCGAAGAACCGCGCCCAGTACGGCACGTCGTCGCCCGGCCGGGCCGTATCCAGCGCCCGCTCCGCCCGTGCGAGGGACGCCGTGCAGGCCCGGACCTCCCCGAGCACGGCGTGCCCGCGCGCCTCCACGGCGTGCAGCAGCGCCAGCACCACGGGCGGGGAGGCGGATCCGACGCCCTGCTGGGCGACCCGGGTGAGCTGCACCGCCTCGCGGCCGTGGCCCAGATAGACGGCCTGGCGGCTCATCGTGACCAGTACATAGGCGCCGTACGCCCGGTCGCCCGCCGCCTGGGAGAGCCGCAGGGCCTGGACGAAGTAGCGCTGGGCGAGGCCGTGGGCGACGATGTCGTACGAGGTCCAGCCGGCCAGCCTGGTCAGGTCGGCGGCCGCCGCGAACAGCCGCCGCCCGATGCCCTCCCCGTACACGCCGCGCAGCATGGGCTCGGCCTCGTGCTCCAGATAGCGGACGAGCGCCTGCCGGGCGTGCCCGCCGCCGTACGCGTGGTCGAGTGTGCGGAACAGCTCGCCCACGGAGCGCAGCGCCGCGATGTCGCCGGAGGTCACTCGCTGCCCGGGGCCGCGGTCGGTCGTCCGCTCGGCGCCACGCTGGCGTGGCACGGAGGGCCGTCCCTGTACGGGCACCCGCGGCCGCCCGAGCCGTTCCGCCGGCCCGAGGCGGTCGGGGGCCGCCAGCCGGTCGGCGGGCTCGCCCCGCCCGGGGTCCCACCCGGGGTCCCGGCCCTCGCCGCGCACGACGCGCTCGTCGGCGCGTCCGATCAGCCAGTCGCGGCTCGGCACCACGAGGCCCGCCGGGGTGAACGCGATCTTGCGCAGCTCCGCATGGCTGCCCGAGTCCTTGCGCCAGAGCCCGCTGACGATGTCCACGGCCTCCTCCGGCGTCGCGGCGAACTCCAGCCCCGCATACACCGGCGCGCATGCGTCGAGGCCGAGGTCCTGCGCCGTCAGCCGGCGGCCGAGTCTGCGGGTGAACACCTCGGCGATCAGCGCGGGGGTGGTGCCGCGCGGCTGCTGTCCGCGGAGCCACCGGGTCACCGACGTCTTGTCGTACCTCAGATCGAGGCCGTGTTCGAGGCCCAGCTGGTCCACGCGGCGCGCCAGCCCCGCGTTGGAGAACCCAGCCTCGGCGATGAGCGCGGCGAGCTGGCGGTTTGGTGTGCGCTGCGAGGGTCGTTCCGTCATCAGCTGTGCGGTCTCCTGCCTTCCGGGCCGGGAACAGCCCTCATAGAACGGCGCGAATTTAGCGGTCCTTCTGGCTGAGACAATCAGGTTCGCCCCATATTCATCCGATCGTGTGAGGATTGGGTGCGTCGCATGACGGATGCCCACCCCCTTCGAGCGTCGAGGCGTCGCCGTACAGTGGCGGGAGTGCACGGTGCGACGCGTGCAGGTTGAAGGCTTCAAGGGAGGCACGGCCGTGGGCAATGGCGCGAAGGGCGTGAACGGCACGAGCGGCGAGCTGCGGTTCGTCCGGCTGGGTTTCGGCGGGGAAGCGGTCGAATACCAGACGGCGTGGGAGCAGCAGCGCGCGGTGCACGCCTCCCGCTTCGCGGACGAGATCCCGGACACCTGTCTGCTGCTGGAGCACCCGCCGGTGTATACGGCCGGACGGCGCACCGAGGACAGTGAGCGCCCACTGGACGGCACCCCGGTCGTGGACGTGGACCGCGGCGGCAAGATCACCTGGCATGGCCCCGGCCAGCTGGTGGGCTACCCCATCCTGAAACTGCCGCGCCCGGTGGATGTGATCGCGCATGTGCGCCGGCTGGAGGAGGCGCTGATCCTCACCTGCGCGGAGTTCGGCGTGCGGACGTCACGGGTCGAGGGCCGCAGCGGCGTGTGGGTGCTGGGCGACGCCGTGGAGGAGCGCCCCGCGCCCGGGGGGCTCTCGCTGGACTTCGACCCCCGGCTGGACGACGAGGAGTTTGACCCGCGGCTCAGCGGCCCGGAGTACGCTCCGTCCAATGCCGGCCAGCGCCGGGAGGACCGCAAGCTCGCGGCGATCGGCATCCGGATCGCCAAGGGCGTCTCGATGCACGGCTTCGCCCTCAATGTGAACCCGGACAACACCTGGTTCGACCGGATCGTGCCGTGCGGCATCCGGGACGCGGGCGTGACGTCCCTGGCGAACGAACTGGGCCGGGATGTGACGATCGCCGAGGTGCTGCCGGTGGCCGAGAAGCATCTGCGCGAGGTGCTGGAGAACGCGGAGCTGAAGCCGCGCGAGATCTCCCCGGCCGGCGTGCCGTCCGCATAGGGAATGCTCTCCCGTGGCCAAGGGTTGGGCCAGGCATAGGGCCATTGAACTACGGGCGTACCCTGGTGTACGCCGAAGAATCGAAGCCTAGGAGCGGGACGTGTCCGCAGTCTCACCCGACGGACGCAAGATGCTGCGCCTGGAGGTCCGGAACAGCCAGACCCCCATCGAGCGCAAGCCCGAATGGATCAAGACGCGGGCGAAGATGGGGCCCGAGTACAACCAGCTGCAGAAACTCGTCAAGAGCGAGGGCCTGCACACGGTGTGCCAGGAGGCCGGCTGTCCGAACATCTTCGAGTGCTGGGAGGACCGCGAGGCCACCTTCCTCATCGGCGGAGACCAGTGCACCCGGCGCTGCGACTTCTGCCAGATCGACACCGGCAGGCCCGAGGCGCTGGACCGGGACGAGCCCCGCCGGGTCGGCGAGTCGGTCGTCTCGATGGATCTGAACTACGCCACGATCACCGGTGTCGCCCGTGACGACCTCGAGGACGGCGGCGCCTGGCTGTACGCGGAGACCGTCCGCCAGATCCACGAGCAGACCACGGGCCGCGAGGCCGGCCGCACGAAGGTCGAGCTGCTGGCCCCGGACTTCAACGCGGTGCCCGAGCTGCTCGAGGAGGTCTTCGCCTCCCGTCCCGAGGTCTTCGCCCACAACGTCGAGACGGTGCCTCGCATCTTCCGGCGGATCCGCCCCGGCTTCCGCTACGAGCGTTCGCTGGAGGTGATCACCAAGGCTCGTGAGTACGGCCTGATCACCAAGTCGAACCTGATCCTCGGCATGGGCGAGGAGCGCGAGGAGATCAGCGAGGCACTGCAGCAGCTGCACGACGCGGGCTGCGAGCTGATCACCATCACGCAGTATCTGCGCCCTTCCGTGCGCCACCACCCGGTGGAGCGCTGGGTGAAGCCGGCGGAGTTCGTGGAGCTGAAGGAGGAGGCCGAGGAGATCGGCTTCTCCGGTGTGATGTCGGGCCCGCTGGTGCGCTCTTCGTACCGGGCGGGGCGGCTGTACCAGCAGGCGATGACGCGGAGGAACGGCTCACACGCGGCCGCGTGAGTTCAGCCACAAGCGCCTACCAGGCAGTTATATGCGATCGGTGCGGCTCGCACTCACCCCCGCAGGTCGGGGGTCCGGTGCGGGCCGCACCGGCATATTCACCCTGGACAAAAGGTTTCATCAGCGTTTGACCACCCAGTCACGCCCTGGTAACACCAATCAGTAACGCTCGCTTCACCCACCGTGTCATCCACTGTGTCACCCCCCGTGCCGAAGCCCCACCGAGGAGGACCTCCACGATGCAGGCCGCGCAGGTTCGTCCCGTACGCGCCACCCCGATCCCGTCCCTCACCGACGCGCTGCGCGCAATGGAGTCGCTGCTGCTGGGCGGAGGCCAGCGCACCGCCCGGCGCAACGCCTGGACGGCGGTGCTGGAGGACCGACGCCGGGCCAAGGACCGCGTGGAGGCGCAGCACGTGCTGGAGGCCGCGGCCGACCGCACTCTCTGAGCCACGTAAACTTCGAGACATGGCGAGGAAGGCAAACTCTGACAGCGGCGCTGACGCCGCGGCGAACCCCGGGCGGCTCAAGCAGATCGCCCTGACGTACAAGATGACCCGGCGTACCGATCCCAAGGTCGGGCTTGTCCTCGCAGGTGTGGGAATCGTCACCTTCGGTGTCTTCCTTGCGATCGGCTTTGTGCTCGGCTTCCCGGTCTACCTGGGCATCCTCGGCTTCCTGCTGGCCTTCCTGGCGATGGCGATCATCTTCGGCCGGCGGGCGGAGCGGGCGGCGTTTGGGCAGATGGAGGGCCAGCCGGGCGCGGCGGCCGCGGTGCTGCAGAACGTGGGCCGGGGCTGGACCACGACTCCGGCGGTGGCCATGAACCGCAGCCAGGACGTCGTCCACCGGGCGGTCGGCAAGGCGGGCATCGTGCTGGTCGGCGAGGGCAATCCGAACCGGCTGAAGTCGCTGCTCGCGGCGGAGAAGAAGAAGATGTCGCGGATCGTGGTGGATGTGCCGGTGCACGACATCGTCGTCGGCGACGGCGAGGGCCAGGTGCCGCTGAAGAGGGTGCGCACGACCATGCTGAAGCTGCCGCGGGTGCTCTCGGGCCCGCAGGTGACGGCGGCGAACGACCGGCTGCGCGCCATGGGCGACCTGATGAGCAATATGCCGATGCCGAAGGGCCCCATGCCGAAGGGCATGCGGATGCCTCGGGGCGGAAAGATGCGCTGAGCGCTCCGCGCGCGCCGGACTGCACACGATCCGCCAGTCGCTGTTCACGGCAGCGAGCGGAAGCGGTCCACGGCGTACACGGCGGGGAACGGAAAGAGAGGGCGGCGGCCGATTCACATCGGCCGCCGCCCTCTCTTTCCGCCCTCTTTTGCCCTCCGTGCGCCTACATCCGGACCTGCACGGCGCGGGAGAGCCGGTCGTGCAGTCCGCGCCCGTCGCGGTCCCAGATCAGGGCGGGGACGGCGAGGGCGAGCAGCACGCTGCGCACGACGACGCGTACGACGCCGAGCCGCCCGCCGTCCTCGGCGATGACCCGCAGCCCGAAGAGCCGCTTGCCGGGGGTGCAGCCGACCGTGCCGACGGTGAGCACGCTCAGTACGAGGAAGATGCCGAGGGCCCAGTTGCCCGCCGCCTGGCCGTTGCCGCCGGCGAACAGCCCGTATGCGATCAGGAGGCACAGCCCCCAGTCGACGAAGACGGCGCCGAAGCGCCGACCCAGCGGGGCGATGGAGCCGGGTCCCGACTCCGGCAGACCGAGCCGCTCGCCCCGGTGACCGAAGTCGGCGCCCATCTCCTCGGCCGCCGCGCGCGGCCCGGAGAGCCACGATCCGATTGCTTGCCTGTTGTCCACCCGTACACGGTACTGCGCCCGCTTTGCCGCCCCGCGACCCGGGGCCCGTCACTCCCCGCGACGACCGAGTCACACATGTCCCACCACCCGGCCTGGTTAACTTCTCCGAAACAAATGGGTCATGCTTGAGAAATGCCACCTGCCTATGGTCGGGTCCAGCGTGTGCCACCGCACTGGCCGCACGACCGAGCTGCAACCCCGCCCCTCCCGGGTCGGGAGTAGGAGGAGTTGGATGTTCCAGAACGCCGACGAGGCCAAGAAGTTCATCGCGGACAAGGACGTCAAGTTCGTCGACGTCCGGTTCTGCGACCTGCCGGGTGTGATGCAGCACTTCACGGTCCCGGCAGAGGCGTTCGACCCGGCCGAGCAGCTGATGTTCGACGGCTCCTCGATCCGCGGCTTCCAGGCGATCCACGAGTCCGACATGGCTCTGGTGCCGGACCTGTCGACGGCCCGTGTGGACCCGTTCCGCCGGGACAAGACGCTCAACATCAACTTCTTCATCCACGACCCGGTGACCGGCGAGCAGTACAGCCGCGACCCGCGCAACATCGCCAAGAAGGCCGAGACCTACCTCGCCTCCACCGGCATCGCCGACACCGCGTTCTTCGGCCCCGAGGCCGAGTTCTACGTCTTTGACTCGGTGCGCTTCGCCACCACCGCGAACGAGGGCTTCTACCACATCGACTCCGAGGCCGGCGCCTGGAACACCGGCGCGGTCGAGGACAACCGCGGCTACAAGGTCCGCTACAAGGGCGGCTACTTCCCGGCCCCGCCGGTCGACCACTTCGCCGACCTGCGCGCCGAGATCTCCCTGGAGCTGAACAAGGCGGGCCTTCAGGTCGAGCGCCAGCACCACGAGGTCGGCACCGCCGGCCAGGCTGAGATCAACTACAAGTTCAACACGCTGCTGGCCGCGGCCGACGACCTGATGCTCTTCAAGTACATCGTGAAGAACGTCGCCTGGCGCAACGGCAAGACCGCCACCTTCATGCCGAAGCCGATCTTCGGCGACAACGGCTCGGGCATGCACGTCCACCAGTCGCTGTGGCAGGGCGGCGCCCCGCTCTTCTACGACGAGCAGGGCTACGCGGGCCTGTCGGACACCGCCCGCTACTACATCGGCGGCATCCTCAAGCACGCCCCGTCGCTGCTGGCCTTCACCAACCCGACGGTGAACTCCTACCACCGCCTGGTGCCCGGCTTCGAGGCCCCGGTCAACCTGGTCTACTCGCAGCGCAACCGCTCCGCGGCCATGCGCATCCCGATCACGGGCTCCAACCCGAAGGCCAAGCGCGTCGAGTTCCGCGCCCCGGACCCGTCCTCGAACCCGTACCTGGCCTTCTCCGCCCTCCTCCTCGCGGGCCTCGACGGCGTCAAGAACAAGATCGAGCCGGCCGAGCCCATCGACAAGGACCTCTACGAGCTCTCCCCCGACGAGCACGCGGGCGTCCCCCAGGTCCCGACCTCCCTCCCGGCGGTTCTGGACGCCCTGGAGGAGGACAACGAGTACCTCCAGGCGGGCGGCGTCTTCACGGCGGACCTGATCGAGACCTGGATCGACTACAAGCGCACCAACGAGATCGCCCCGATCCAGCTGCGTCCGCACCCGCACGAGTTCGAGCTGTACTTCGACATCTAAAGAGCGGGGCCGGGTGGCCTGGGGCTAGAGCCTGGAAACATGCCGTGAGCTGCGGAAACAATGCTCGGCAGTTCTCACTGTTCCCAGCTGTTCTCCAGGTCCTTGTGCACCGGGTGTGCACCACCCGGCCAATTCTCAGACTTGATGTCAGGAACAACAGCGGAGGCCGCTACCCCACATCCGGGGGAGCGGCCTCCGCTGGTTCCGCCGGCCTCCCGCGGGGTGAGGCAAGTCAGCCTGCCGAGGGGGACGCGACGGGGCCAGCGCGCGTACACAGAGCGGCCTCTGGATCAGGCACCGTCATATACCCAGGCATGGCCGGTCTGCCGGTACTCCTCCACGGGGATCGGGACAACGCCGGTCCTCATGCGTGCGGTGTACAGCAGCCCGTCGAGGTGGTCGATCTCGTGGTGGATGAGGCGGGCGAGACCGCGTTCGTACACCGTGGTCACGGTCTCGCCGGTCAGGGCCGTGGTCTCGGTAGTGATCTTCATGGGGCGGGGAACGAGCCCGCGGACGTCGAAGAAGCTGAGGCAACCCTCGTACTGCTCGTCCGTCTCGTCGGAGCTGGTGGTGATCCGGGGGTTGAGCAGGATGATGGCGGGGGCGTTGCCGGGCGGCTGGACGACCGCGGCGGCGCGTGCGATGCCGATCTGCGGGGCCGCGATGCCCATGCCCTTGGCGAAGGGGTGGACCTGGCCGATCCGCTCCATGGCGGCGAACAGTTCGTCCGTGATGCGTTCGGCCTCGTCGCGCTCGGCGGGCAGGTCGAAAGCGCGGGCCGGTTCGGCGAGGATGCCGGCGCCGTGCTGGACAACGCCGAGGTCTCGCATCTGCTGGCTGGGCCTCACGTCAATCACCTGAACTCCTCTTGATCCGTGTTGCGTTCGGGCCGCGCTCGAAAGTCGGGTAGCCGGAGCGCATTGCTGCGCTCCGGCCCCCTCAGAACCGTGCGTGCCACTCGTCGCGGCACACGGCTCAAGCAAGCCGTGACGGCTTCGGTGAAGTGTCCCGGGCCGGTGGGCCCGAGGCGGTGGCGATCCTGCCGCTTTGCTCGGTGGCATGGAGACGCCGGTGACAGTGATCGTGAACAAGGCGGAGGTTGGTTCGCTCGTCGCCGCCACCGTGCCGTTTGAAGATGAGGAAGTGATGCGTGTGCAGCGTCCTCCTCATTGCGTCGAACCAGGCGATCCACTCTCGGACATTGCCCGGTTCGTACTCAGCGCCTCCGATGAGGGGCTGATCGCACAGTGGGCACAGGCCCTTCTGCCTCACCGCGAGTGCCAGTTCGCTCTTGTTGAGCGGTGGCAGCGGTTTGCGCCGTTGGCGCTCGGCCCAGTAGGCGGTCAGAGCGGGATCGTCCGGAGACGACCAGCCCTTGACGGCCGCATGGCGGACGATCTTCGTCCAGGAGAACTTGACCAGGAAGACGCCGCTGGCGCGGTGCCCGAACACCCAGTTGTCTTTCCGGGACGGGTTGAACCTTCCGAAGTACCTCCCGCTGACCCAGATGCGCCCCTTACGCGGGTGCTGCCGCACCGCCCACCGCCACAGCAGCCGAAAGGCGTGGTGGTTGAGGTCGGCGAACGTCTCCGCCGAGACCGCGTGCCGGTAGTACCCCGACCAGCCCCGGACGATGGGAGCGAGCCGACGGATCACCGATAAGGCGTCTGTGCCGTGAAGGTTCCTGACCTCTTCGGTCAGGCGTCTCCGGATCCTCTTGACAGCGTCCTTGCTCGGTTTGATCAGCAGTACGCCGTTGCGGTAGCGCCGGATGGTGAATCCCAAGAAGTCGAACCCGGTGTCAACGTGGACGACCTTCGTCTTCTCCTCGTTCAGGGACAGGCCCCGGGGAGCCAGCCATTCGACGAGCCGTTGTCGTACCGCTGTCGCCTCTTCCTTCGTCGCGCAGAGTGCGACGAAGTCATCGGCGTACCTAACCAGTGTGGGAGAGCTTTCCCGCACCATGGCCTTCCCGGCGTGAACGCCGTTTGAGGGCACGGGGCGGTAGTGCACTCCGGCTGCTGCCTCGATCCCGTGCAGCGCGATGTTCATCAGCAGTGGGCTGATCACGCCACCTTGAGGAGTGCCCTCCTCGGTGGCCGCGAACTTTCCGCGATCGACCACGCCGGCCTTCAACCACTGTCGGATCAGCCCCTTCGCAGGGAAGTCTCCGACGGCCTCCAGCAGGTAGTCGTGGTTGATGCGATCGAATGCCGCCGACAGATCCGCGTCGAGGATCCACACGCGTCTGGCCTTGCGCGCCAGCGTCGAGTAGATCGTCTCGATCGCGTCATGTGCCGACCGACCCGGTCTGAACCCATAGGAACGGGGCTCGAACCGGGCCTCCCATTCGGGCTCCAGCGCGTTCTTCACGCGGGCCTGGAGTACCCGGTCACGGATGACCGGGATGCCGAGCGGTCGCTGCTTCCCATTCGCCTTCGGGATGTACACCCGCTTGACCGGCTGGGCTCTCCAGGGAGTGGCCTCGGTGTGGACCTTGGCCGCCAGCTGCATCCGCTTGCGCGGGTTCAGCGCGGTTTCCCCGTCCAGTCCTGCCGTCTTGCGGCCGCCGCTCTGCTGCGTGACTCGCCTGGTCGCGACCAGAGTGTTCGAGTACGAGCGCAGCATGAGCTTTTGCAGGTTGCGTACCTGCTTGGTGTCACCCTTCTGCGAAGCCACGAAGATCCGCTGCCTCAAGCGCCGTACGTTTGCCTCGTGCTTGGCCCAGTCGATGCCGTGCCAGCCGGGGTTCTCGTCCTCGGGTCCGTTCACCGTAGAGGCTGCCTTTGGAGCCACGGTAGTCTCGGCCACCATGCTCATCCGGTACCTCCCAGCGTCTAACTTGTCCCTCGGTTCTTGCGCTCTTACTGCGGTGACCTCGTCAGCTCACCTGACCCACGTCAGCACCCTTTCGGGTGACGGGCCTCTGCTCCCCTTGGCTCCCCCACGCCACCCGAGCGGGTGATGAAGAGGTCGGTGGCAGTCGTCTATCCGGCGGCTTATACGTTCCCGAGCGGCGGGGATCCGCGATATTGAGAACGCGTTCACCTGGGCTTTCGCCCTACCGGCATTTGCTTCTTGGGTCATCCTGTCCCGCTACGGAATTGAACCTTTCTCACGATTGGCCTACCCGGCATATTTACCCGGACCGTAACGGGGTTTCCACGTTCCGCACGTTTAACGCGCGGCTGGGTTGGGCGCCCTCTTTCCTCCGGGGACGGCGGTGTTCTCCGGCGCGGTAGCAGCACCGTGCCGCGCCTGCGCCACCAGGCCGTACGGCCTGTCTGCGCTGGTCCCTGCCCCTCCTGACGCGCCGCCAGTGTGAGGGTCCTGGATTACGAAGTGTCAGCGAGGGTTCATTCGCATTCGCCCGTCCAGCCATTTCCCTTGCCCGTGACCCCTAATGGCGCGAGGGTCCTTCGGCGTTTCTCTGGGCTCCACACCTCGCCGTTGCCAGCGACGCATGCCAGAGCGGGAACAGACCTGAACACGAGTCTGGGACCGGCATCGTCAGAATCAATTGCCCAACTCCCCTCAATGCCGGTCCAGTTAAAACGTGCGACTTCGTGTCGCACCCGCCATTCCAGACGGTACCGAGCGTGCAGGGCGGGTGAGTGATCCTCCGGGGGGCCTCACCGTGACCGCCCGCCTCAGTGGTTCCGACTAGAAGGGAAGGAACCGATGCGAGGGATGGGGAGCCGGCCCTTGGGACCGCGCTATCGGCCGTCCGGCGGCGGGGCCTTGTGGCAGGCGCACGTACACCGCAGCGTGAAGAGCGGCAGTTCTCCCCGGTGGCGGGTGCTGCTGGCGTAGACGTCCTGCGGGTGGCAGAAGGAGTGCTCGCCCATCTCGCACTCACCGGACCGGCCGGAGCGCTCTGCGTCTGCCCGTACCTGGGCGACCGTGCGTGCCGCGTTCACCGCCCGCCCTCCGTCCGCTTGCGCCATCCGGACTCCAGCAGATCCAGCGCGTCCGGCAGCACCGGGAAGTGCGGCGCGCACTCGGCGCAGGCATAGACGTTGAAACCAGGCCCGGAGCCTGCGTGCACCTCGGAGACGACCACCGGCCGCGACGTCAGCGTGTTGCACCGCACGCACATCCGCGCCGCCCGCCGCCCCGCTACAGGCGCCCTGCCGACACCGTCCGCCGCGCACGACTGGCACACCCGCCGGTGCCACGCGCCGCCCGCCGTGTCGGTCGTGACGGTCGCCAGAGGGCCCGCCGTCGACCCGCAGACCTCACACGCCTCTGCCCCAGGAGACTCAGGGGAGTTGGTCATCAGGCACCCCCCGCGTCGACCGCGTGGGCGTCAAGGTCGATGCCGAAATCCGCCGCGAGGACCAGCGTCAGCCGCCGCCTCTGCTGCCGGGCCTGATCCTGCCCACGCTCCCACGCCACCAGATACGGCCGGACGAGCGCGTTATCGCTGCCGTTCAGCGGCTCATCCAGTCCGTAGGGCGACCGCAGCGCGGGAATCCCCGCCGGACGGCCCGCACGCCGCTCAGCGGCCACCGGCACGGCCGGACTGTGCATTACGGGCCAATGCGCCCGGACGGCCCGGCGGGCACGATGCCGATCCCCGCCACGGGGCCAAAAGGTCACTCTCGCCCACATGGCGAGCACACGGATAAGGTCAGTCACGTCAACGCTCCAATCAGCACGCGTTGGCCACGCCCCCGGACGGTTGCGCCCGTCGCGGGGGTCTTTGCCTGCCATCGTTGAGCACCGTTCTGCTCACGCGTAAGTTGACCGGTGTTGATTACTCTGGGAGCAACGGTCAACACCCTTTGGAGTCCGCCGTGAGCGCCTTCTCCGATCTCGCCCGACGCGCCTTGCGGGACAACGGCTATTCGATGCGTGCCGCCGCCCGTGCGACGGGGTATGACGTCGGGTACCTGTCACGGGTGCTCAACGGCAAGCAGAAACCATCTCCACAGCTGGCCGAGGCTCTGGACCACCTCTTAGGCGTTGACGGCGCTCTGACGGAACTCGTGTCCACGCTCAACACCGATGATCGTGCGCGGTTCGCACACTGCCTCGCCCACCCGTCCCGCGTCGACGACGATGCTGTAAGAGCGCTTGGGGATGTGCTGGCCGCGCAGAGACGCCTTGATGACGCACTTGGATCTGCCGTACTGTTGGGACCAACTACCGTACAGCTGTCCACACTTGAAACCCTGGTGAGCGAATCGGGGAAGTCTGGAAACGCTGACGTAGGTCTACGCCTCCGCGCCGTGGTCGCTGAATGGATCCGGTTTGCGGGGTGGCTCCATGCCTCACTGCGCAAGGACCAAGAGGCTGTACGACTTTTCGTAAAGGCCGAAGAGCTAGCCGATGAAGCGAATGATCCTGTCACCGCAGCACTCGCGATCAGCTTCCGGGGCTACGTGGCCAGGCAGCGCGGCAACTGGCCTGGTGTCGTCCGTGCGTCCATCGCTGCCCGAGAATCACCAGGCGCTCACTATGTGCAGCGCACCTTTGACACCCTCCAAGCCGCTCAAGGACACGCGGGCCTTGCCGAAGCAGTTGCCCGCATGGAGGGCGTAGGGCAGCAGCGGCACCACGAGGACGCACGCCGAATGCTCGACACCGCCTCGTCCATGATCGAAAACATGACCGGGGACAAGGCAGCCCCGCCCCCTTCCGTGTACTGGTACAGCCCGACGTTCTTCCGGATGAACATCGGCATGGTCCACTTCGGCCTCGGAGACTGGTCAGAGGCTGCCGAGAACCTCGGGGCTGGCGTAGCGGGGCTCCCTCCCGAGCACATGAACGCTGAGTGGACCGAGGAGTACAAGGCAGCGCTGACAAGGGCCAAGAACGCGATATAGCCAAAGCTGCGTGGAGATCGCAGACCCCTTGGTCGACATGCGTCGAAGCGATTAAGGACGGCTACCTGCCCGCCTGAGGCACGCAGTTGCCCGCGATCAGCCTCCGTCGCGGCGGGGGCTGTCGTAGTTCTGGGCCTTCTAGGGCATCTGAACTGCGCAAATGCAGGTCCCTTCGATGGTGTGCCCCATGAAACTTGGCATGCGCGTGGTTTCGGACTGCCCCGGGTGCCCGGCGTCGGACGGGCTCAGACGCCGGGCGTCGAGGAGAGCCTGTTCAGTGCGGCGCCCGTGGCGTCCGCGCGCTGCGCGGCGCGCAGGACGGCGTAGCCGGCAAGGCCGCCGACGGTGTTGGCGATCAGGTCGTTGACGTCGACGGCGCGGCCGGTCGTGAAGGCGATGTACTGGAGCAGTTGGGTGAGCTCGATGCCGAGGCTGATGAGGGCGCAGGTCACAACCGTGCGGCCGCAGGTGTTGTAGCGGCGGGAGAGCAGCGGCAGCAGGAAGCCGAGCGGAATGAACATGATCACGTTGGGGAGCATGGAGATGTCGGCCGTGATCAGCGGGATCGGCTGGATCTGCCCGGTCCACGGCACCTGGTTGCGGTAGATGCCTCCGTAGATCCACAGGGGGAAGAACGTGAGTGAGGCGACCGCCGTCCCGTAGAGCGCGGTGACGGCCCGGAGCGCCAACGGGCCGCCGTGCCACCCGGGGATGCTGCGTCGTCGGCGGGAGAGCGCGACGAGGGCGAAGACCACGAGTGCCGGTCCGAGGACGGCGGCGGTGGGGATCTGAGTCTGGAAGTTCACGGTGCTCCTGCGACATGCCGGTACGGGGTCGGAGAAGCGATCCTGTCCCGCCGGCGGGGCGTTGCGGATCTGCCGGAAGACGGAAACCGGCAGGGGGCGCTATGACTTTCGGCAGAGGGGCGCGGCGCGGCGGGTACATAGGCTGCCCGTATGCATGTCGTGTTCTCCCGCCGCCGCTCCTCACGAGTGCGTGGGGTGCTGGGCTGTCTCGGCGCCGCCGCCGTGGGGGCCGTCCTGGCGCTGGCGCTCGCCGTCGACTACCGCAGCGGTGTCTACGAAACCTCTCTCGCGCCGCAAGCGCGTATCTCGGCCGCGGCGGCGCTGCCGATGGTGCTCGCCTTGGCGGTGCGCCGCTCGCGCCTCGGACCGTGGGCGCTGGCGGCGGCCGGAGGGCTTGCGGGGGCGGTGTCCCTGGCATGCAGCGCGGCGATGCACATCGAGGCAGGGCGGCCGGGGTCGTCGGCGCAGCGTGCTGACGCCTACACCTTGTTCGAGATCAGCGTGCTGATCGCGGTGCTGGTGATCGTCGTCCGGCACGGCGCTCCGCGGCCGACCGCCCCGGCGGCCGTCGTGCTGTGCACGGCGGTGGTCCTGCGGCCGGTGGCCGTGGACGCGAGCGAGAACAGCCTGATCGTGACGGTGTTCTGCACGTTCGCGGTGTGCGCCGCGCTGGTCGGGGCGCTCGCGGCCCGGCTGGTGGCCGCCGACCGCGGGCGTCACGCGGAGCGGGTGCGCCTTGAGCAGCGTCTGGCCTTCGCCCGGGACCTTCACGACTTCGTGGCACACCATGTGACGGGCATCGTCGTACAGGCTCAGGGAGCCCAGGCGGTCGCGGCTGCCAGGCCGGAGATGACCGCAGCGGCACTGGAGCAGATCGAACGGGCCGGATCGGAGGCTCTCGGGGCTCTGCGGAACATGGTGGGCGGACTGCGGAAAGAGGGGCGTCCCGTACCGGGGGGCGACGCCGAGCAGCTACGCGCCCTGGTGGCCGGGTTCGCCCTGCCCGGCGGCGGGTCGGCCCGCCTGGTGGAGGAGGGCCCCGTCGGGAGCCTGCCCACGGCGGTCATGGCAGTCGTGCACCGGGTCGTCATGGAGTCGCTGACCAATGTGCGCAAGCACGCGCCGGGTTCCCGACAGGTGTCCGTGACGCTCGGGGCCCTTTCCCGGACCGCCGAACTCGACATCGTCAGCGACCGCGCCGGCCCCGGCGGGTACACGGCGGCGGGTTACGGTCTCATCGGGCTGGAGGAACGCGTCACGGCTGAGGGCGGCAGCTTCCAAGCGGGCCCCGACGACCAGGGACGATGGCGAGTGAGCGCCCGGATTCCCTTCGACAGCGAGTGGAGGGACCTTCCGTGATCCGGGTACTTCTCGCCGACGACCAGGAGATAGTCCGCACCGGCATGGCGATGATCCTGTCCGTCGAGGACGACATCGACGTCGTCGCCCACGCCGAAGACGGCCTCCAAGCCCTGGAGATGGCCGCGTTGCACCGGCCGGACGTCGTCCTCATGGACATCCGGATGCCGCGCCTGGATGGCCTGGACGCGCTGCGCCGGCTCACCCGGCCCCACGCCGCGCACCGGCCGCAGGTCGTCATGGTGACCACCTTCGACGATGACGAATATCTGACCCGCGCGGTGGAGGCGGGCGCCTGCGGATTCATTCTCAAGGACTCCGGTCCACGCCTGCTCGCCGAAGCGGTTCGCGCGGCCGCGGCCGGTGACTCCCTGGTCAGCCCGTCGATCACCGTACGGCTCCTGAAACGGCTCCGTGCCGTCTCCTCCCGACCCGCGCCCGCCACCCTGCTGTCCCCGCGTGAGGAGCAGGTGGTGATGCTGCTGGCCGAAGGCCTGACCAATGCCGAGATCGCCGCCGCGCTGTCCATCACCGTCGGCACGGTCAAGACGCACCTCGGCAACATCCAGGCCAAACTCACCGCCAGAAACCGCGTGGAGATCGCGGCCTGGGCCTGGCGCAACGGGCTCGCAGGACGCAGCGACGAGCGCGCCGGCGACATGTGACACGAGCGGACGGTCAACGACTTTCCCGGCCGGCAGCCGCACCACACGGGCACCGCCTGCCGCTTGCCGCAGTCAACACAGCCGCGTGCCACGGCTGGTGAGCGCGGCTGCCGCCGTCCGGTTACCGGCACCGATGCCGATGCCGATGCCGTCACCGGTGCCGCATATCTGATCTGGCTCCGATGCCGACCCGGGCCATGCTCTATCCGACCTCGGCGGTGACCACCATGGGCCGGTCGGCATCGGCCTCGGCGAGCAGGACTCCGCCCGGGGCCCACAGTGCGGAGCGGCCACAGCCGGTCCATGCGCCGGCCGGGCCGACATGGTTGGCCACGACGACATGCAGATCGAAGTCCTTGGCGATGCCCGGATACACCGTCGCCAGCTCTTCCACTCCGCCACCCGTGCCATACAGCGAGCTGGACAGGTGCACCTGACACCCGTCGGCGGCGCCCCGGGAGGCCAGCTCGGTGAAGTGGTTGTCGAAGCACGTGGCCAGAGCGAAGCGAAGCCCTCCAAGCTCGAATCGCCCGTCGTGCTGCCCTGCTGCGAACACGCCCTGCTCGTGCTCGAACAAATGCTGCTTGCGATACGTAGTGATCAGTTCGCCGTCGGCCCCGAAAACCAGCGTCTCGATGGCAGGCCGCTCCCCGTCGGTGACCGCAGCACAGTTGACGACGCTGGCGACACCGCCCGTCCGGATCGCGTCCAGCCGCAAGTCGTCCGCCCGTACCCAAAGATCACGACGGGCGAGTACGGCTTCGAGCTCGTACCCCGTCAGCGCCAGCTCGGGGAACACCACCAACTCGGCACCCTGCACACGCGCCTCGGCGATCAGCGCAACCATCTGCTTCACGTTCGCAGACACATCAGCGGGGACGCAGGTGAACTGGACGGTCGCGATCTTCATGGAACCCAGGATGCCAGCCCGTCGGGGCGACCCCCCGCCGGGGCGGGGCCGCGGGCTCGGACGGTCCGCGTGGGCGTCCGGGAAGCCGCTGATGGCCGCCACCCCCTGAGGGTGGCGGCCATCAGCAGCTGTTCAGTGCGGTGCGGTCAGGAGAGGTCGAAGCGGTCCAGTTCCATCACCTTGGCCCAGGCCGCGACGAAGTCGTGGACGAACTTCTCCTTCGCGTCGTCGCTCGCGTAGACCTCCGCCACGGCGCGGAGCTCGGAGTTCGAGCCGAAGACGAGGTCGGCGCGGGTGCCGGTCCACCTGACCTCGCCCGTGGCGGTGGAGCGGCCCTCGAAGGTGTTGGCGTCTTCGGAGGTCGCATGCCAGGTGGTGCCGAGGTCGAGGAGGTTGACGAAGAAGTCGTTGGTCAGCGACGCCGGGGCATCCGTGAAGACGCCGAGCGGCGACTGCTGGAAGTTCGCGCCCAGGACGCGGAGGCCCCCGACGAGGACCGTCATCTCGGGGGCGCTCAGGGTCAGCAGGTTCGCCCGGTCGAGCAGCAGGTACTCGGCGGGGAGGCGGTTGCCCTTGCCCTGGTAGTTGCGGAATCCGTCGGCGGTCGGCTCGAGCGCGGCGAAGGACTCGATGTCGGTCTGGTCCTGGGAGGCGTCCACACGGCCCGGTGTGAAGGGGACCTCGACGTCGAAGCCCGCGTCCTGGGCGGCCTTCTCGACGGCCGTGCCGCCGGCGAGGACGATCAGGTCGGCGAGGGAGACCTGCTTGCCGCCGGTCTGGGCGGCGTTGAAGGAGTCCCGGACGCCCTCCAGCGTGCGCAGCACAGTCGCCAGCCGGTCGGGGTCGTTGACCTCCCACCCGCTCTGCGGCTGGAGGCGGATGCGCGCGCCGTTGGCGCCGCCGCGCTTGTCGCTGCCGCGGAAGGAGGAGGCCGAGGCCCAGGCGGTGGACACGAGCTGGGACACCGACAGGTCGGCGGCGAGGATCCGGCTCTTGAGGGAGGCGATGTCCTCGGCGTCGATCAGCTCGTACGTCCGCTCCGGCAGCGGGTCCTGCCACAGCAGCGTCTCGGCCGGCACCTCCGCGCCGAGGTAGCGCACGACCGGGCCCATGTCGCGGTGGGTCAGCTTGAACCAGGCCCGTGCGAAGGCGTCCGCGAACTCGTCGGGGTTCTCGAGGAAGCGCCGGGAGATCTGCTCGTACGCCGGGTCGAAGCGCAGGGAGAGGTCCGTCGTGAGCATCGTCGGGGCGTGGCTCTTCGACGGGTCGTGGGCGTCGGGGACGGTGCCCGCCCCCGCGCCGTCCTTGGGCCTCCACTGATGGGCGCCTGCGGGGCTCTTGAACAGCTCCCACTCATAGCCGAAAAGGATCTCCAGGAAGCTGTTGTCCCAGGCCGTCGGGGTGTTCGTCCAGATCCCCTCCAGACCGCTGGTGATCGTGTCGCCGCCCTTGCCGGTGCCGTGGCTGTTCTTCCAGCCGAGGCCCTGCGCCTCGATCGGGGCGGCCTCCGGGTCGGGGCCGACCGCGTCCGCGGGGCCCGCGCCGTGGGTCTTGCCGAAGGTGTGGCCGCCCGCGATCAGAGCGACCGTCTCCTCGTCGTTCATCGCCATCCGCCGGAACGTCTCACGGATGTCGCGGGCCGCGGCGAGCGGGTCCGGGTTGCCGTTCGGGCCCTCCGGGTTGACGTAGATCAGGCCCATCTGGACCGCACCGAGGGGGTTCTCCAGATTCCGGTCGCCGGTGTAGCGCTCGTCGCCGAGCCAGGTGGACTCGGGGCCCCAGTAGACGTCCTCCTCGGGCTCCCAGACGTCCTCACGGCCGCCGGCGAAGCCGAAGGTCTTGAAGCCCATGGTCTCCAGGGCGACATTGCCGGCGAGGATCATGAGGTCGGCCCAGGAGAGGCTCTGGCCGTACTTCTTCTTGACCGGCCACAGCAGGCGGCGGGCCTTGTCGAGGTTCCCGTTGTCCGGCCAGCTGTTGAGGGGGGCGAAGCGCTGCTGGCCGGCCCCGGCGCCGCCGCGGCCGTCGCTGATCCGGTAGGTGCCCGCGCTGTGCCACGCCATCCGGATGATGAACGGGCCGTAATGGCCGAAGTCGGCGGGCCACCAGTCCTGCGAGGTGGTCAGCGTCTTGGCGACGTCCCGCTTCACGGCCGCGAGGTCGAGGGAACGGAAGGCCTCGGCGTAGTCGAAGTCCTCGCCGAGCGGGTTGGCCACGGCGGGGTTCTTGGCGAGGATCTTCAGATTGAGCCGCTCCGGCCACCACTGCTGGTTTCCGCCCCCCTGAGTCGGGTGCGGGGCGCGCGCGTGCGCGACCGGGCAGCCGCCCATGTCCTCCGTCTTCGCGTCGGTCACGATTGCATCAGGGTTCTCAGCCATGGGAATCCTTCCGGATGAGGCGGATCACGGTGCTTGTCCCCGGCGCGTCCGTCGTACTGGGGCCGGGCTGCCGAACGGTTCTGTTTCGCGTACGAGGCCCGCCGCGGTCAGCGAGTGGTCTCAAGCGGCGCGACGCGGGCGGCCGTTCCTCTTCGGCCGGCGGTACGTAGCTCCACTGGAGTCTCCTGTCCCTTGGCTATCGCCGGAACCGATCCTACGATGGACAGAGTCCAGGTCAAGAAGCTCACCTCAGCTACACCCAATGGGGGTCCGGACAGCCGCCGGTAAACTCCGGGCATCCCGCCGAGCCTGAATAGGTGAAACCGATATGAGCGACCTGCTGCAGCGACTGCGAGGGCGTGGCTGGCGAGTGACCTCCCAGCGGCGTGTCGTCGCGGAGGTCCTCGACGGCGACCATGTGCATCTCACGGCCGACGAGGTGCACGCCCGCGCGGCACAGCGGCTGCCCGAGATCTCCCGTGCGACCGTGTACAACACCCTGGGCGAGCTGGTCGCGCTCGGCGAGGTCATAGAGGTCTCCACCGACGGCCGCGCCAAGCGCTACGACCCCAACGCGCACCGTCCGCACCAGCACCTGGTCTGCTCCGGCTGCGGCGCCATCCGCGATGTCCACCCCACCGGCGATCCGCTGGCCGACCTCCCTTCAAAGGAGCGGTTCGGCTTCACCGTGTCCCAGGCGGAGGTCACCTACCGCGGGCTGTGCCCTTCCTGCGTGTAGCGCCGTTCCCGCACGCTGCACACTTCCTGCACGCTTGCTGCGCACAGCGCCGTTCCCGCACGCTGCACACTTCCTGCGCACAGCGCCGTTCCCGCACGCGACGCCCGTACCGCTGCCGCGCGTGACTCCCGCCGTTTCCGGCTCCACCGCCCCCGCCGGGAACTGAAAGCCGCCGTCGTCCGACTACTGCCCAGACAAGGGACCCGCGAGCGAGAGGCGAAGGGTGCGGCATGGGCGGGCTGGACATACGGATGCGCGACGTCGCCTGCCGGCATGGGCGGGTCGAGGCCGTACGGGACGTGGATCTCGAGGTCGCCGCCGGGGAGCGGGTGGCGCTGACCGGCACGAACGGCTCCGGGAAGAGCACGCTGCTGCGCGCCGTCCTCGGGCTGCACCGGCAGTGGGCCGGGGAGATCCGGGTCGGCGGGCGCGGCAGCCGCACCGCGGCCGAGTGGGCCTGGCGGCGGCGGGCCTGCGGCTGGATTCCGCAGAAGCCGGCCGGGGGGCGGTTTCCGCTGCTCGCACAGGAGTTGCTGCACAGCTCCGGCGCACCCGTCGAGGCGGCTGAGGCCGCGGAGCAGTTGGGCGTGGGCGGGCTGATGCACAGGCCGCTGCACACGCTGTCCGGGGGGCAGTTGCAGCGGATGCATCTGGCGCGCGCCCTCGGCTGTGTGGCGGCCGGGGCCGGGGTGGTGCTGGCCGACGAGCCGACCGCCGCACTGGACTTCGCCGGCCAGGAGGAGGCGGCCGATCTGCTGACCTCACTGCCGGTGACGCTGGTGGTGGTGACTCATGACCGGGCCCTGGCCGACCGCTGCGACCGGGTGCTGGAGATGGCCGCCGGCCGGCTGCGGGAGGTCCGGTGACCGCGGCGACGGGCATGCTGGCGGTGACCACAGCCGCGGACGTCGGGGAGCTGCTGCAACTGCTGCCCGTGCAGCGCGCCGGATTCGCGCTGCTGCTCGCCGCGGTCGGGTTGCCGATCGTGGGCGTGGTGATCGTCGGGCTCGACATCATGCCGGTGCGGTTCGCGATGATGCACGTGGCCCTGCTGGGCATCGCGGTCGGCCTGCTGACGGGTCTCGACCCCGTGCTGTGCGCCCTGGTGGCCTGTGCCCTCGCCGGTGCGGGCGTCGCCCCGCTCGCCCGTACGCCTGACGGGCTGTCGGGGGCCATGGGGCTGTTGATGAGCCTCGCCATCGCCGCGGCGCTGCTGGTGCTCGCGGTCTCCGGAGTCAATGCCTCCGGGGCGTTCGCCCTGCTCTGGGGGTCCATCCTGTCCGTCGGCACCGCCGATCTCGTGGTGCTCGGGCTGCTGGCCGCAGCCGTGCCCGGACTGTTCTTCTGGCGGCGTCGCGATGTGGCGCTGCTGCTGTACGACCGGGAGCTCGCCCAGTGCTCGGGCGTGCGGGTACGCGGGCTGACCCTGGTGCTGCTCGTCCTGGTCGCGGTCGCCGTAGCCGGCGCCATCAAGCTCACCGGGGCGCTGCTCGTCGACGCGCTGACCCTGCTGCCGGCCCTCGCGGCCCGCCGCCTGGGCTCCTCCCTGAAGTCGATCACCCTGTGGGCGGTCGGCATCGGAGTCGCCGTGAACGTGACCGGGTTCCTCGTCGCGCTCCGGCTGGACCTGCCGCCCGGCCCGGTACTCGTACTGACGGCGGGGGCGGTCGTCCTCGGCGTCCATCTCATCCCTGAACGGAGAATCAGCTCATGGCGCGCAACCGCGTCCGTTTCATCCACGGCCTCCGCCCCCTCCTCGCCGTCGGCGCGGCCGCGTCACTGACCCTGCTCGCCGGGTGCGGGGAGGCGGCGAAGCCCGCCCCCGCGAAGGGCGTCGCCCCCCCGAAGGGTGAGGACGGGAAGGACGGCAAGCCGGTCGTCGTGGCGACCACGACCTGGGAGGGCGCGCTCGCCAAGGCCGCGGGCGCCGAGGACGTCACGGTCATCGTGCCGCAGTCCGTGCACCACGCCCCCGACTACGACCCCAAGCCGTCCGACCTCGCCGCCGTGGCCAAGGCCGACTTCGTGCTCTACGCGCCCTTCGAGCCGTACGCGGAGAAGATCAAGGAGGCGGCCGGCTCCGACGCCGAGCTGGTCGAGGTGAAACTCGACAACAGCGCTGACAAGGCGGCCGCCGAAGTCGAGCGTCTGGGCGGGATGTTCGGGACGAAGGACAGCGCGGCCCGGTGGAAGTCCTCGTTCACCTCCGAGTACGACAAGCTGTCGCAGGAGCTGAAGACCGCCTGGCCCGGCGGGAAGAGCCCGGCCGTCGTCTCCCAGGTGTTCACGGCGTGGGCGGCCGAGATGGCGGGCGCGCGGACCGTGGGGACGTACGGTCCCGAGGCGGTGACCCCGGCGCAGCTCGCCGCGCTGACGAAGGAGAAGCCGGCGCTCGTCCTGGACAACGCCCATATGTCGACGGGGACGGTGCTGCCGGACTCCGGCGCGAAGCAGGTGAAGATCGTCAACTATCCGGGAGACGACCTGGATCTGCTGTCCGTATACCGCAACGCCGCCGACGAACTGAAGAAGACGATGAACAAGGGCTGAAAAGGCCTCTGACGGGGTAGAACCTCCTCAGTGGGACAGCGAGAGGCCGGGGCGGGTGCCGCCGCCCCGGCCTCGTCGCGTCCGGACGGGTTCAGCCGTGCCGGGGCGGGCCGATTGTCAGACGGCCTCTGCCGCGCAGCGCTTCTGCACGGCCTTGCGGTCCGGCTTGCCCGCGGGCGTGAGCGGGAGTTCGCCGACCAGAAGCAGCCGCTCGGGGTGCTTGCGCCGCTCCAGACCGCGTTCCATGAGCAGCTCGCACAGCGAGTCGAGGGTGGGCTGCTCGGCGGCGTGCGGCACCACGCAGGCCGCGAGCCGTTCGCCCATCAGCTCGTCGGGCACCCCGACGCAGACCACGTCCCGTACGAGAGGGTGGGCCGTCAGCTCCCGTTCGACTTCGGCGGGGCTGATGTTCGCGCCGCCCCGGATCACCACGTCCTTGAGACGGCCCACGACGTGCAGGACCCCCTCCTTGTCGAGGAACCCGAGGTCTCCGGTGCGCACCCAGCCGTCCGGCGTGCGGTAGCGGGCGTCGAGGTCCGGGGAGCCGACATAGCAGTGCGGGGTCATCGGGCCGCGTGCCGCGATCTCGCCGACGGCGCCCTCCGCGGCCTCCCGCAGACCGTCGCTGTCGGGCTCCATGATGCGGATCTCGGCGACCTGCGGGTCGGGCCGGCCCGCGACCACTCCGGGCCCCTGCGACTCCGGGGGCTCCATGGCCAGGCCCGTATGGCAGTTGACCCCGTCGGCCGACCCGTACAGATTGACCACCGGGCAGCGGAAGGCGCGGCGGGCCTTCTCGGCGGTCGTCTCGTCGAGGATGGATCCGCCGAGGACGAGCGCGGTGGGCGCGGGGAGTTCGTCCGGCGACGCCGTGCCGTCCTGCGAGGTGCTTTCGGCGTCGAGGCGCTCCAGCATCATCCGCACCATCGTCGGCACGCCCAGCACATGTGTCGGCCGGTGTTCGCGGATCGCCGCGAGCGCCGCCTCCGCGGTGAAGTGGTCGAGCAGGACGAGTGTGCCGCCGTGCCGCGCCAGGGTGACGGCCGTGCCGTTGGAGCCGTACGCGGAGGCCAGCGGCACCAGGAACAGACAGCGGGGCGGGGTGTCGTCGGGGAGGAGGGAGCCGAGGAAGTTGCCGCGGCCGCCGGCGAGCGCGTTGTGCGAGTACGCGATCATCTTGGGCTCAGCCTCGGAGCCGGAGGAGACGAGGATGCGGGCCGGGCTGTCGGGGTCGGGGCGCTCCGCGACGAAGTCAGCGGGGTCGGAGCGCAGCAGATCGGCGAGCGGAATCGTTCCTTCGGGGGCGGTGCCGCCCTTGCCCGCCGCGATGACATGGCGCAGCGCGGGCAGGGTCGGTGAGAGGGCGTACAGGTCCGCGGCGTGGGTGTTCCCCCGGTGCTCGACCGCGGCGATGACGGCGACGGCCCGGGCACGGCGCAGCAGGCACTCCGCCTCCAGGCTGCCGCGACCCACGGGGAAGGGCAGTGCGACCGCGCCGACGGCGGCGATGGCCAGATCGGCGATGACGGCGTTGCGGCCGTTGGGGAGCTGTACGGCGACGACTTCGCCGGGGCGTATGCCGAGTCCTCTGAGACCGACGGCGAGGGAGCGGACTTTTCGGTCCATGGCCGTGTAGCAGAGCTTCCCCTTGGCGTCGAGGATCGCGGTGCGGTGCGGGTCGGCGATCTGGCGCGCGCGGTAGAGGCTGTAGACGTCGAGGTCGGGGACGGCAGCGTCGACGGCCCAGGAGCGGCGCAGCCGGGCGGGCAGCAGATCGTGCAGCGTGACGGTCATCTCGGGCTCCGTTGTCAGTTCCAGGTCCAGGGGTCGGGAACGGCGGGTGCGCCATGGGCGTCCAGGCTGATCGAGCCGGTGAAACGCGGGTCGTGGCGCAGGTCGGCGAGGTCTTCGGCAACGGGGGTCGCGGGTGTTCCCCGGGTGCGGAGCAGTTCCGCGGCGGCGGCGGTGGGCAGTGCGCGGAGGGCGGCCTCCGTGATCTCCGTCGGCGTCGCCGCGGGACCGGGCGCGGCCGGTACGGCCGCGCCCGCCGCGGACGGGGTCGAGCCGCCCGCCGCCGGGTCGGCGGCGGGCGGCTCAGGAACGGCCCCGGCCGATGGAGCCGCCGCACCGCCGGACGCGGTAGGGGGGCAGCCAACCCCGGCCGAAGAAGCCGCCGCACCGCCGGACACCGTGGGGGTGCAGCCAACCCCCGCCGATGGAACCGTCACACCGCCGGACGCCGTGGGGGCAGCCCCGGCCGAAGAAGCCGCCGCACCGCCGAACGCCGTAGGGGCAGCCCCGGCCGAAGAAGCCGCCGCACCGCCGAACGCCGTAGGGGCAGCCCCGGCCGAAGAAGCCGCCGCACCGCCGAACGCCGTAGGGGCAGCCCCGGCCGAAGAAGCCGCCGCACCGCCGAACGCCGTAGGGGCAGCCCCGGCCGAAGAAGCCGCCGCACCGCCGAACGCCGTAGGGGCAGCCCCGGCCGAAGAAGCCGCCGCACCGCCGAACGCCGTAGGGGCAGCCCCGGCCGAAGAAGCCGCCGCACCGCCGAACGCCGTAGGGGCAGCCCCGGCCGAAGAAGCCGCCGCACCGCCGAACGCCGTAGGGGCAGCCCCGGCCGAAGAAGCCGCCGCACCGCCGAACGCCGTAGGGGCAGCCCCGGCCGAAGAAGCCGCCGCACCGCCGAACGCCGTAGGGGCAGCCCCGGCCGAAGAAGCCGCCGCACCGCCGAACGCCGTAGGGGCAGCCCCGGCCGAAGAAGCCGCCGCACCGCCGAACGCCGTAGGGGCAGCCCCGGCCGAAGAAGCCGCCGCACCGCCGAACGCCGTAGGGGCAGCCCCGGCCGAAGAAGCCGCCGCACCGCCGAACGCCGTAGGGGCAGCCCCGGCCGAAGAAGCCGCCGCACCGCCGAACGCCGTAGGGGCAGCCCCGGCCGAAGAAGCCGCCGCACCGCCGAACGCCGTAGGGGCAGCCCCGGCCCGGCCGGGCGCTGCGGCGGCTGCTCGGGCCTGGGCCGACTGCGCGGCAGGGGCGGCCTGGCGGGTCGACTCGTCGGGGAGGGCCAGCCAGCCGTCCGCCGTGCGCAGGGGACGGCGGAACCCCGCGGGGCGGCGGGGTGGGCGTCCCGCGGCGGCCCGGCGCAGGGCCGGGGCGGTCAGGGTGTCCGCGGCGGACAGCAGCGAGGAGTCCACCCGTACGCCGTGGCCGGTGCGTTCCCGCAGCAGCAGCCCCGCCACGACGGCCTCCGCGCCCAGCAGTCCGCCGAGCACGTCCAGCAGCGTCATCAGGGACGGCGCGGGCGGCTCGTCCGCCGGGCGGACCGCCTCACCCACGCCCGTACGCGCCTGGACCATGAAGTCGGTCCCCATGGGGGCGTCGGGCAGCCGGTCCGCCCAGCCACTGGTGTACGCGAAGACGAGCGCGGGATTGAGCGCACTGAGGTCGGCGGCGTCCAGGCCGAGCTGTGCGGCCTTGCCGGGGGCCCAGTTGTGCAGGAAGACATCGGCCTCGGCGGCCAGTTCGCGCAGTCGACGCCGGTCTGCCTCGGCCTTGATGTCGAGTTCGACCGCCTGCTTGCCTCGGTTGAGGGCCAGCCAGCGGGCGGAGACGCCGGAGCAGGCCGGGGGCATGCCGCGCAGCGGGTCGCCGCCCGGCGGCTCGACGCGGACCACGTCCGCGCCCAGCAGTCCGAGCAGATGGGCGGCGAGGGGGGCCTGGATACGGCGGCCGGCCTCCAGGACCGTGAGTCCGGCGAGGGGTGGGGCGGCAGCGGCCGACGCGGGCGTACGGGGCGCGCCCGGCGGCCGCGGCGGCGCGGCGGCGAGCGGGGCGAACGTCCAGGGGGGTGCGCCGTCGTGTTCCGCGGCCCGCTCGGCGAGCGTGCGCAGCGCGCAGACCTGCGCTCCGGAGGCGGCCGCCGCCTCCCGGATGCGCCGCCAGGACCTGGCGCGCGCCGCCTGGTGCAGGGATTCGGGGAACGGCGCGCAGGCGGTGGCATAGCGGAACTGGAAGGGCCGCCAGCCGGCCCGCACCGCGTCGGCCGGGGCGTCCAGGGCGCGCCAGAACGCCGCCCAGGCCCCCGGGTCGAGGGTTTCCAGCTCGAACAGCGTTCCGTCGGCCGAGGTGAACGGCGGTCCCCCGGGGCCGATTTCCACGGCCTCGCCCTCGTCCGCCCCGGCCGCGGCCAGATACTGCGAGACGGCGAGCAGCCCGGCCCGCTCGGCGCTGACGGTCGTCCCGGCGGGGGCGGGCAGCCCGCGGGCCTGGGCGAGAAAGGAGGCGAGCATGCCCTGGACGGCCAGGACGGAGGCGGCGGCGGCGGTGTAGTCGACGGCGAGGCCGCGGGGCGTGCCGTCGCGGCGTCCGTGGACGGCCATGACGCCGGTGGCCGCCTGGACGGTCGCCTCGTCGACCAGTCCGCGCCGCGGCCCGGCGTCACCGCCGCCACCGCCGCCACCGCCGTCGTCTTCGTCGCCGTCCGCCCATGTGAGCCGGGCGGTGCAGGGGCTGAAGTCCCCGCCGGTGAGGGTCAGTCGGCCGGTCGAACCGTCGGGGTCCCCGTCGTCCGACCTGACGGCGCCGAGCAGTCGCAGATGTTCTGCCGCGACCGCGGTGAGCCGGTGCGGTCCGGAGCTCTGCAGACGCAGTCCGTCGAGCGGAGCGGCCGGTCCGTCCGGACCGTCCGTGGTCCGGGTGGCGTGTACAGCGGCTGGTGACGCCATGTCTCTCCTCCCCCTGAGGGATCCGTTCACGGGAACCCGGGAGCCCTCGCACCCGACCAGTTCCACGGAAGAGACAGTCGGACTGTCGTTCGCATGGGTTCCCGAGGGGCGGAGGAAAGCGGTGGAGTACGGGCAGGGAGGGCTTCCGCAATGCCCGCCGGAGACGGTCGAGTTGCGTGACCGGGTCGCCGAGTTCGTCCGCGGACGGGTCATCCCGTGCGAGCCGGTGCTGGACGCCGGAGGCCCGGACGCCGCCGCGGCCCTGGCCGAACTGCGGTGCGCGGCCAGGGAGGAGGGGCTGTGGGCGCTGCCGCTGCCGGAGGAGCTGGGCGGGCAGGGCGTGCCGCTGCGGTCGTACGCCCATATCGCCGAGGCCGAAGGGGCCAGCGACCATGGGCCTGCGGCTCTGGGCTCCGCGCCGCTGCTGGATGTGGTGATGCTGCTGCGGCACGGCTCGCACACGGTGCGGGAGGCGTACCTCAAGCGGCTGGTCGCCGGGGAGGTGCGTACCTGCTACGCGATGACCGAGCCCGACGTCCCGGGTACGGACCCCTGCTCGACGGGGACGCGCGCCGTACGGGAGACCGGCGGGGACTGGGTCGTCAGCGGGCGCAAATGGTTCATCTCCGGGGCGGCGGAAGCCGATCTGGTCACGGTGCTCGCCCGGACGGACGGCGCGCCCGGGGACCGTACGGGCCTGTCGCTGCTGCTCGCGCCGACGGATGCGCCGGGCTTCCGGGTGGTGCGGGAGCTGCCGGTGTTCGGCGCGTCCGGGCAGTGGGAGATCGAGCTCGACCGGGTCCCGGTGCCCGGCTCCCATCTGCTGGGCGAACGGGGCCAGGCGCTGGCGATCGCGGGCGAACGACTGCAGCTCGGCCGTACGCTGCGCTGTCTGCGCTGGCTGGGGCAGGCCGGGCGGGCGTTCGGCCTGCTGTGCTCGCGGGCGCAGAGCCGCAGCGGGTCGCGCGGGCCGCTCGCCGCGCAGCAGTTGGTGCAGCGGCATGTCTTCGATGCCCTGCTCGCGCTGCGCACCGCCAGACCGCTGGTGTACGAGGCGGTCGCCCGGATCGATGCGGGACTGGACGCGCATGTGGAGGTGGGGCTGGCGAAGGTGGCCGCCGCGAGGATGCTCCAGCAGGTCGCGGATGTGGCGATCCAGGTCCACGGGGCGGCGGGCCTCGGGCCGGACACCGCGCTGCCGGCGCTGTTCCGCACCGGGCGGGCGGCGCGGATTCTGGACGGTCCCGACGAACTCCATATGACGTCGGTGGCGCGGCGGGTGCTGCGGGGCGGCGTCCGACCGGCTGTCGGCTGATCGGAGGTCTTGATCAGAGGCCGGCCGACCCGGCGGGTCCGGTGGCGTCCGGCGCCGGTCGACAGCGCCCCGAGGGGCACGGCTGTTATCGATGTGCGGCTCCGCCGCGTGGGCGCAACCGGCCGCGATGCGCCCGCACACGCTCGACGGCCCGTCCGGCGCTGCCCGCGGAGCGCTCAGAGGTCGACGAGGCCGGTGAGGGCGGCGAGCCCGAGGACCAGGAAGTAGTCCCCCCAGATCAGTTCATGGCCTACGGCGAGCCCGCTGCCGGCGTCGTAGCAGCCGTCGAGGAGCCTGCCGGACGCCATATGGGCGTGGACGAGGCGGTCCAGTACGGCGACGGCGCGTGCGCGGAACCGGCCCGCGCGCCGCCGGCTGTCGTCCGCCCGGGCCAGCATGAGCAGCGCGACGGCGGTGATGGCGGCGGCGGAGGTGTCGAGCGGGGCGTCGCAGTGGGGAGCGCCCGCGTGCGGAACGAGGGGCGCGGACTCCAAAGAGGCCGTCAACCCCTCCCGTTCGGCGGACAGGTCCATGCCGAGGGCCGTTCCCTCGGCGACGGCCAGCAGCAGCCAGGCGTGGCCCCGGGACCAGTCCGGCGGGGGCTCCTCACAAGGCTGCCAGCCGGTGCCGTCGAAGCGCCAGGCGGGGTGCCGTCCGCCGAGGCAGAGTGCGAGGTGACGGCGGAGGTGCGACTCGGCCGCTGCCCGCCCGGCGGGGCCCGCGGCGGTGAGGAGAGGGCCCATGCCGGGGGCGCCGTCGGCGCGGGCGAGCAGGCGTTCGCCGCCGAAGGCGGCTCCCCAGGGGACCAGGCCGAGGTCCGGGTCCACGGCGGCGAGGCAGGCGTGCGCCGCCCGCTCCCGCAGGGCCGTGGCGTCGGGGTCGCCCGCGGCGTGGGCCGTCCCGTACCAGAGGATCAGTCCGCGGGTGGCGGTGTCCGCCTCGGCCCAGCGGGCCAGACGCGCCGTGGCGGCGCGGGCCGCGACACGGTCCTGGACGTCTCCGGTGCGCAGCGCGCGCAGCCACTGGAGTCCGGCCCAGAAGCCGCCGGTCCAGGAGCCGCGGGAGGTGGTCGTCCAGCGGCCGTCGCCGTCCGGCTCGGCGAAGAGGGGGAAGCGGTCGCCGACGGCGGCGCGGGTGAGGGCGACGCGGGCAAGGGCGGTGTCGAGGGCGGGGACGGTCCACGAGGGGCAGTCGGGGCGCCGCCGGGCCGGGTCCCGCGCCTCGATCTCCCCCAGACTCCGTCCGGGGGGACCCCCAGGGGCTTGTACTTCGGGCTCTTCGCTCCCGGAAGACCCAAGGGGCGAAGGTACGGGCTCTTCGCTCCCGGCGGCCGGGGTCATGCGGGGGCTCCGGCAGGGGTGGCGCGGCGGTCGCGGGCAGCCCAGAGGGTGGAGATCGCGCATGCCGCCGTGAACTCCGCTGCGACGAGCAGCCATCCCGGGCCGTAGCGGCCCGCGTCCGCGAGGAGGCCGAAGAGGGGCGGGCCGACGGCGAAGCCGGCGAAGAAGCCCGCGGAGACCAGGGCCGAGTCGAGGCCGGCCCGGCCGGCGGCGGCGCGGCGCATGACGAGGACCATGGAGACGGCGTTGCCGGAGACGGCGAAGACGCCGACGGCCGCGGCCGCCGCCCAGGCGAGCGGGTGGAAGGCGCCGGCGCCGGCCAGCATCAGGGCCGCCGCGACCGCTCCCGCCGCCAGCCAGCCCGGGAGCCATTCGCCGAGGCCGGGGCGGCCCGCGAGCTTGGACCACCACACGCGTCCGGCGACGCCCGCGACGCCCAGCACCGCCACCAGCGCGCCGGCCGCGGTCGGGCCGAGACCGAGGCGCTGTGCGCCGAAGAGGGCGAGGTAGGTGTTGACGGAGGCGATGCCGCAGCCCAGGAACAGGGAGAACACGGTCAGCCAGGCGATGTGCCCGCGGGGCAGCAGCGACCTGCGGCCACCCGGCCCGGCCGCGGCGGGCGGCGGGTCGGCGGGGAGCCGGCGGGCCGCCCAGACCGCCGCGACGACCGCTGTGCCGGCCGCCGTCCACACCGCGCCGCGCCAGCCGATGCCCCCGGCGAGCGCCGCCAGCGGCAGCCCGGCGGCGAAGGCTCCGAGCTGCACGCCGGACTGCTTCATTCCGGTGACCGGGCCGCGCTGGGGCCCGGGCACGGCGGCGAGAATCGCCTTGTTGGTGGCGGGGTTGGCCAGCGCCTGGGGCAGCCCGCCGAGGGCCACCGCCCCGAGCAGCAGCCCCGCCCCGGGCGCGGCCCCGATCAGTGTGAGCGCGACGGCCGACGTCAGCAGCAGCGCGACCAGACAGCGGCGGGGGCCCACCCGGTCGACGACCCGGCCGCCGACCGGGGAGAGCACGGCGGCCGTGCCGAAGCCGACCGTGGTGGTCAGGCCGAGGACGGTGGGTGAGATGCCCAGTTCGCCGACGAGGCGCGGGCCCAGCGCGCCAAGCAGGAACAGCTGCATCATGGAGAACGCCATGGCGCAGGTGAGCAGCGCGGTCAGTCCGGCTGTCCCCCGCGGTGGGCCGCCTTCGGCGTCGGTCGCCGCCGCTGTCCGCACCCCGGGCTCCGCTGCCACACCGCTCTCCGTTCTCCGTCGGGACCTTGCCAGAAGTCGCCCCCAACATCTCCCGAGTTCCCCGGAGTTGCCGTGGTCCGCGTCACACCGCCGCAGACGGCGGGCGCGATGGCCGAACTTCGCAGGCCCGTCCTCAGCCGGTCCTCCCCGGGTGCGAGGATGAGCCCGCCATGTCAGCGGGTCACGGTTGTCGCACTGTACGGGCTGCGGTGTTCGCGGCCGCCTGCGTGCTGCTCACGGCGTTCGGCCACATGCTGATGTCGGCAACGCCCGTTCCCTGGCCCGCGATGCTTGGCGCGTTCGCTGCGGTCGGCTGTTCGGCGTGGGCTCTGGGCGGCCGGGAGCGCGGGTTCGCGGCGGTGACGGCCGCGGCCGTGGTGGCCCAGGCGGCGCTGCACTCGCTGTTCTCCCTGGCGCAGGCGGCGGCGCGGTCGGCCGTGGGCGAGGGCGGTTCCTTCCTCCACCAGTGGGGGCGGTACCTGCTGTGCGGCATGTCGGGAGGCCCGGGGGCCCCGGAGGGCGCCTCCGCGGCCGCGACAGCCGCAACGGCCGTGACGGGCGGCGCGCATGGGCACGCCCACCACGCCCTGCCGCACACGCCCGGGCACGGACACCTCACGGCCGCCGACACCGGCATGGGCATGGGCATGGGCCACGACATGGGCGGGATGTCGGCGGGCGGCATGCTCGCCGCGCATCTGCTGGCCGCGCTGCTGTGCGGGCTGTGGCTCGCCCACGGAGAACAGGCCGTCTTCCGCATCCTGCGCTGCTTCACCGCCTGGATCACCGCCCCGCTGCGGGTGCCGCTTCAACTGCCCGCGCCCGCGCACCGCCCCCGTGTCCGCGCCCGCCGCACCCGTGCGGTGCGCGGGCCGCGGCGGCTGCCGCTCGTCCACGCCATCACCTCCCGGGGTCCGCCCGTCGGGTCCGCTGTCCTCTGACAGCCGGCTCCCCGCTGCCGCGACGGCCTGACGGCCGGTTCCGCGGCCGGGCACCGGCTCCGCCGCCGTGCGGAGCCGTACGACGTCACCGGCCTGCCGCGGCTGCGCGGCAGCGGCCGGATTCCGCCAACTCCGAGGAGAACCGAAGGCGATGAACGCTGCCCTGCTCGCGCGCCCGGCGCGCATGGACGACGCACACCCCGACGCCCGCCACGACGCACATCACGACACGCATCACGACGACGTTGACCACGGCCGCACACTTCACGGCCGCACGCTTCACGGCCGCACCTGTGACGGCGACGCACTCGACGCGTTGATCACGGACTGGGCGCTGGCCGCCCGCGGCGGCGACCCCGACGCCGTGGAACGTTTCGTCCACGCCCTGCACCGCGATGTCTGGCGCTATGTGGCCTATTTGAGCGCGGACCCGCAGGCCGCCGACGATCTTTCACAGGACACCTTTCTGCGGGCGCTGGGGAGTCTGCACCGCTTCGAGGGCCGTTCCTCGGCCCGCACCTGGCTGCTGTCCATCGCCCGCCGCGCGGTGGTGGACAGCATCCGCCACGCCGCCGCGCGGCCCCGGCTGTCGGACACGGAGGACTGGCAGTCGGCGGCGGAACGGGCGCAGCCGCACGGGCTGCCCGGCTTCGAGGACGGCATCGCGCTCGCCGAGTTGCTGTCCGGGATCCCCGCCGCGCGCCGTGAGGCGTTCGTCCTCACCCAGGTGCTGGGGATGCCCTACGCCGAGGCGGCCCTGGCGATCGGCTGCCCGATCGGCACGGTCCGCTCCCGTGTCTCGCGCGCCCGAACGGCGCTGCTGGAACTGCTCGCGGCGGCGGACCGGCCGCGGGACTCGGCCGAGAGCACGCCAGAAGCGCCCCGGGACGCCCGAGGAGCCCGCCCGGCGGCGGCCGCGCCGCCGGTACGATCGCCGTCATGGGGATCTCTGTGCGGACGTTGACGTACTACCCGGTGAAAGGCTGCGCCGGTACGACGGTGCGGTCTGCGCGCGTCGGGGATACGGGGCTCGAGCACGACCGCACCTTCATGGTCGTCAACGCGGCGGACGGCTCGTTCCGCAGCCAGCGCACGCAGCCGACCCTGGCGGTGGTCCGTCCGGAGGTGCTGGACGGGGGCGCGGCGCTGCGGCTGTCCGCGCCCGGCGTGGAGAGCCTGACGGTGGACGCCGTCCCGGAGGGGCCGTTGCGGCCGGTGTCGCTGTTCGGCAAGGACATCGGCGACGCACCGGACCAGGGGGACGCGGCCGCCGAATGGTTCTCGCAGGTGCTCGGGGCGAAGTCGAGGCTGGTGCGGGTGGCGCGGGGGTTCGACCGGGACGGCTGGGGCGAGACGCCCGGCAAGGTCGCCTTCGCGGACGCGCACGCCGTGCTCGTCGTCTCGCAGGCTTCGCTGGACGGGTTGAACGCCCGGATCTCGGCGGGGGGCGGGGGGCCCGTGCCCATGGACCGCTTCCGCCCGAACGTCGTCCTCGACGGCTGCGCGGACGCGCATGCGGAGGACCGGATGCGCACCCTGGACATGGGGACCGTCCGGCTCGCCTATTCCGTACGGGCGACGAGGTGCGCGGTGCCGATGGTCGACCAGGCCACCGGGGTGCGCAGCGGGCCGGAACCGCTGCGCACCCTGTCGGCCTACCGCCGGGAGCCGGAGTACGGAAACCGGGTCAGTTTTGGCCTGAAGGCGGCGGTCGTGCGGCATGGCACGCTCGCCGTCGGGGACGTGGTGCTGCCCGAGTGGCGTGACGACCGGCGGGACTGACCCGGCGCGTGGGCGGGCACGCATGGTCGGGGGCCGGGCCGAGCCCGGCCCCCGAGTGGCGCCCCGACTGCTCAGTGGCCGTAGCGGATCAGCGCCCGGACCATGCGGCAGGTGGTGTCGGACGGCGGGTGGACCCCGATGCGGTCCGCGGCGGTCCGTATCCTGCCGTTGTCAGCCGTCGCCGGGTGGTAGACGCCCGAGTCGAGCAGGGCGATCGCCAGGCGCATGGCCTTCAGTCGGCGGTTGTGGGTGATGTACCACTCGCGGGGCTGTCCCGCGGGCAGCGCTTTCTTCTCCAAGGGCCTCGGGGTGGTGGCGAACAGGGACTCCTGCTGGGACTTCCGCTGCGGCCTTCGCTGCGGTTGTGCGGTGAGTGTCGTGAGTGCGGCAACGGCCATCGGCAACCTCCTGGCGCGGTGGCGGGACCCTCCCGAACCATTCCGAACTACTGTTCATTCTACGTCCGACCACTGACAATCGCCCCTGGCCAGAAGGGGTTTGAGGGAGGCTGGAGGGGCTTGTGCAAGGTCCCGCCGCCACACCGGGACTCCCGGTCACCGCCCGTCCGCACCCGCCGTCTTACGCGTCGCCAGGGCGATGCGGTTCCAGGTGTTGATCGTGAGGATCAGCCCCAGCAGCTGGGCGAGCTCCCGCTCTTCGAAGCAGGCGGCGGCCGTCCCGTACACCTCGTCCGGGACGCCGCCGTCCGCCACCAGCGTCACCGCCTCGGTCAGGGCGAGGGCCGCCTGCTCCTTCTCCGTGAAGAAGTGCTTCGCCTCGCGCCAGACGCCGGTCATATGCAGACGCTCCTCGCTCTCGCCCGCCTTGCGCGCGTCCCCGGTGTGCATATGCAGGCAGTACGCGCAGTTGTTGAGCTGCGAGGAACGGATCTGCACCAGTTCCACCAGCGCCGGGTCCAGCCCCTCGCGGGCCGCGGCGTCCAGGCCGAGCACGGCGCGGAAGACCTTGGGAGCCTGTCGGGCGAAGTCCAGCCGGCCCGAACGGGGAGCGGATGCAGCGGCGTTGCTCTCTGTCGTCGTCATGTGTACGAATCTAGATCGGCAGGCGACCGGTTCAGGGGGGCATTTCAGTGGCGGAATCTCGGGTCAATTCCTGGACGGACACAGCGGAGGCGCTGGGCGCGGATCTGCATCTGGAGCTCGCGGGTCCGGGCAGCAGACGCGCCGTGCTGACCCGCGCCCTGCGGGAGGCCGTGCAGAGCGGACGGCTCGCGCCCGGCACCCGGCTGCCGCCGTACCGTTCACTCGCCGCCGATCTGCGGGTCGCCCGCAACACGGTGGCCGACGCCTACGCCGAACTGGTGGCCGAGGGCTGGCTCACCGCCCGCCAGGGCTCGGGCACGAGGGTCGCCGAGCGGGCCGCTCCGCCGGCTCCTCCGCCCAGGCGCCGCCCCGGTGCGGCGGCACACCCGGACAGGCCCGCGCTCGATCTGGTGCAGGGCCGCCCGGACCCGTCCGCCTTTCCCCGTGCCGGCTGGCTCGCGGCCGCGCGGCGGGCGCTGACGGCCGCGCCCCACGACGCCTTCGGCCCCGGCGATCCGCGCGGCCGGGCCGAGCTGCGGCAGGCGCTGGCCGGATATCTGGCGCGGGTGCGCGGAGTGCGGACCTGCCCGGAGCGGATCGTGCTGTGCTCGGGGGCCGCGCATGCGCTGCGGCTGCTGGCGGACGTGGTCGGCGGACGCTGGGCGGTGGAGGCGTACGGTCTGCCCTTCCACCGCGGGCTGCTTGAGGCCGGCGGGGCGGCCACACTCCCACTGCCGGTCGACGACGGAGGGGCCGTCGTCGAGGAGCTGGCCGGGCACTCCCCCGCGCCGGACGCGGTGCTGCTGACACCGGCGCACCAGTTCCCGACGGGCGGCCCGCTGCTGCCCGAGCGGCGTACGGCGGTCGTCGAGTGGGCGCGGGCCGCGGGCGGGCTGGTGGTGGAGGACGACTACGACGGCGAGTTCCGCTACGACCGGCAGCCGGTGGGGGCCGTGCAGAGCCTTTCCCCGGAGCGCGTGGTGTTCCTGGGGTCGGTGAGCAAGAGCCTCTCCCCCACTCTGCGGATCGGCTGGATGGTCCTGCCCGGGCACCTCGTGGACGAGGTGGTGGCCGCCAAGGGCGAGCGGGAGCAGTGGTCCAGCGCCACCGAGCAGCTCACGCTCGCGGAGTTCGTCGTCTCGGGGGCGTACGACCGCCATGTGCGCAGAATGCGGCAGCGGTACCGGCGGCGGCGCGACCAGCTGACGGCCACGCTGGCGGAGCATGCGCCGCGGATGCGGGTGTCGGGGATCGCGGCGGGGCTGCACGCGGTGCTGGAGCTGCCGCCGGGAACGGAGCGGACGGCGCTGAAGGCGGCGGCCTGGCAGGGGCTGGCGGTCGAGGGGCTGTCGGGGTATCTCCATCCGGCGGCGGCAGGGCTGCGCGGGCGCCGGGAACGGGACGGGCTGGTCGTCGGCTATGCGACACCGCCGGAGAGCCGCTACGGAGCCGCGCTTCAGGCGCTGTGCCGTGTGTTGCCGTCCGAGACTCCCGAAAACCATTGAGCAGAACGGGACTCCTACTCGTACGTAACGACACAGGGAACACACCCCCAGGAGGGGAACACCCCCTACCCCCACAGGAGTTCACGTGTCACGCAAACGCACCCTCACCGCGAAGAAGAAGATCGCCCTGCTGGTCGGCGCTGCGGCGCTGGCGGGCGGCACCGCGGTGGCGATGACCGGCACCAGCCAGGCGTCGGTCGCCTGCGACGGGCTGGCCCAGGCCCTGCAGAACAACCAGAACTTCATCGCCGCTCAGCGCGCCAACCCGGACGCCCAGTCGGAGGCCCGGATCGCCAACCGGGAGGCGGTGATCGCAGAGATCCAGCGGAAACAGGCGGCCTCCGGCTGTGAAGTGACCGGAGGCGGCGGGCAGGCCGCCGCCCAGCCGCCCGCCGACGGCCAGAACGACGCGGGCCAGAACGACGCGGGCCAGGGAGCCGGCAACCAGGACGGCGACGCGGGCCAGGGAGCGGCGGACCAGGCCGGGGCGGGCGGACAGGGCGACCAGGGCGCCGTGGGCGAGGTCGTCTGCGCCGGGTCGACCGTCACACTGTCCGGCGAGGGCGGTGCCCCCGCCGCCACCAGCAGCGAGTTCCCCGCGGGCACCACCCTCAAGATCACCAACCTCGACAACGACAAGTCCACCACCGTCGAGGTCACCGGCCCGTCCGGAAGCTGTGCGCTGCTGAACAACGCGGCCTTCGAGCAGGTGCGTGAGCCCGGCAAGTTCCTGATCCGCAACGCGCGCATCGAGCGGGTCGGCTGACCCCGGGCTGACCCCGGACGGGGTTCAGGACGGCGCCGTCGTCGCACTTCCGTGAATTTCGGTCGTAAGATCTGGTCCCGACGAACGACCGATACGCTGCTTCCGCACCCTTGCGGTGGATCGCTCCCCTCGACCCATCACCGGAGGAGCGCCGTGCGGAACCGGTGGTCCGGCGGTGTGCACGGCGCCGTCCTGGCCGGCTCGCGCCGCCGGCCGCGCCGCGGAGCGGAGGCGCCGTTCCGCTGAGATCGTCCGCGATCGGCCTGCTGATGACGCAGCCGACGCGACTGCCGAACAACCCGCCGCCACCCGGCGTCCCGGCCTTCGCCCGGCCCGTATACGACAAGAGCCGGACCACGCCTCACAACGGCGGCCTCAGCCCGTCGCAGACACGCACAGCCCGTGCCCTTTACCGAGGAAACCCGAGTAACACGGGGTTCACAGTCGAGCAATCGATGGGAAACCCCCCGTTGGGAGGCTGCGCCTCATACCCGCTGCACCGCAAAGGATGAGGCCCGTGACCTTCAAGGCTGAGTACATCTGGATCGACGGCACCGAGCCGACCGCGAAGCTTCGCTCGAAGACGAAGATACTTCCGGGCACCTCCGCGGACCTCGCCGAGCTGCCCATCTGGGGCTTCGACGGGTCCAGCACCAACCAGGCCGAGGGCCACGCCTCCGACTGCGTGCTCAAGCCGGTCTTCTCCTGTCCGGACCCGATCCGCGGGGGCGACGACATCCTCGTGCTCTGCGAGGTCCTCAACACGGACATGACGCCGCACTCCTCCAACACCCGGGCCGCGCTCGCCGAGGTCGCGGAGAAGTTCGCGGCGCAGGAGCCGGTATTTGGCATCGAGCAGGAGTACACCTTCTTCGAGGGCGACCGCCCCCTCGGCTTCCCGGCAGGCGGCTTCCCGGCCCCGCAGGGCGGCTACTACTGCGGCGTCGGCGCGGACGAGATCCACGGCCGTGACGTCGTCGAGGCGCACCTGGAGAACTGCCTCCAGGCGGGTCTGGGCATCTCCGGCATCAACGCCGAGGTCATGCCGGGCCAGTGGGAGTTCCAGGTGGGCCCGCTCGCCCCGCTCGAGGTCGCGGACCAGCTCTGGGTGGCACGCTGGCTGCTCTACCGCACCGCAGAGGACTTCGAGGTCTCGGCGACCCTGGACCCGAAGCCGGTCAAGGGCGACTGGAACGGCGCGGGCGCGCACACCAACTTCTCGACGAAGGCCATGCGCGAGGGCTACGAGGCGATCATCACCGCCTGCGAGTCGCTGGGCGAGGGCTCCAAGCCGCTCGACCACGTGAAGAACTACGGGGCCGGCATCGACGACCGCCTCACCGGCCTGCACGAGACCGCCCCGTGGAACGAGTACAGCTACGGCGTCTCCGACCGCGGCGCGTCCGTCCGCATCCCCTGGCAGGTGGAGAAGGACGGCAAGGGCTACATCGAGGACCGCCGCCCCAACGCCAACGTCGACCCGTACGTGGTGACCCGGCTGCTGGTGGACACCTGCTGCACCGCCCTGGAGAAGGCCGGCCAGGTCTGATCCGAATCGACAGCCAGCGCTTTCACGCCTCAGCGCCCGCCGGCAGGACCGGCGGGCGCTGAGGCGTGCTGCCGCACGGCGCGTCGCACGCGTCGACGGACGCGTCGACGCGCGCGTCGAGCGAGGCGAACTCGAACTCACCGTGGCCCGGCTGCCGGAAGCCGGGCGCCGGACACCGCCGCACGGTCCGGACCATGCGGCGGTCGGCTGCATACACGCCCCTAGCCTCGGGCGCGGTCCGCGGCGCGGGACACGAGGCCCTCCCAGTTGCGGTGCGCGATGTCGGCCTTCTGCCGGTCGGTGAAGGGGGCGTCCTCCAGGAAGGACCTGGCGACGCCCGCGCCGGTGTCCACGAAGGGGAAGCCTCCGGGGCGGAACCCGTAGGTGAAGGGATAATCCGTGGAGTACAGCATCCGTTCGGTCCCCACGACTTCGGCTGTCCAGCGGAGGTAGCGGGGGCTGACGGTGCCGCTTCCGGCGACCCAGAAGTTCTGCCTGAAATAGTCGGCGAGCGGGCGGGCCAGTCCGCCGGCGTCGGCGAAGAACCCGGTGTGGTCGAGATAGAAGAGCACGACCTCCCCCCAGTGGCCGGCGATCACCTGGAGCTCGGGGAACCGGTCGAAGACGCCGGAGAAGATCATGCGCAGGTACTGCACGCCCAGGTCGTAGTACCAGCCGATCGCGGGACCCGCCAGCGCGGTCCCGATGGGCCCGAGGCCGGAGTAGTAGGCGTCCGTCACCGCCTCCACAGGCATCTGCGGGTGGAAGTGGAGGGGGACCCGCAACCGCTCCGCAGCGGCGTACAGCTCGTCGTGCTCGGGGTGGTCGGCGAGCTTGGATCCGGTACGCCCGTAGAGCATGGCCCCGGGGAAGCCCAGCTCGGTGACAGCCCGCTCCAGCTCCGCAGCCGCGGCCGACGGCGACTGCGTGGGGATCGCGGCGAACGCCTGGAACCGGTCGGGGTTGCCGGCCACGACCTCCGCGAGCTGGTCGTTGACCTCGCGGGCCACGGCTGTCGCGTCCGCGCCGGGCAGGTTCTGCACGCCCGGCGACGAGATCGACAGCACCGCCACATCGACCCCCTGGTCGTCCATGTGCGCAAGCCGCCCCTCCGCGGTGTCGCGCAGCCGCCGGGCGACGGGGCTGTCGCCGAACCCCAGGTTCGGCAGCTCCGGGACCCCTGCCCGCGACCACGCCTCCATGATCACGGGCAGGGTGACGTGCTCTTCCAGTGCGATGATCCGCAGTCGTTCGGACATGCGATGCCCCTCCACGATCCGTTTCCAATGGAATCAATTGAACGGTATCACCGATACTAACGCCGGAATCACTTCTGCGATATCGTTGATACATGCCATCACGCGCAGAGAGCAGGAGGAGTCCTGCCGACGCTTCGGCCGTCGGCCGGGAACAGACCCGGCAGCGGGTCGTCGAAGCCGCCATCGGCCTGCTCACACACGGGGGGCGCGACGCGGTCACCACCCGCGCGGTCGCCGATGCGGCGGGCCTGCAGCCGCCGGCCATCTACCGGCTGTTCGGCGACAAGGAAGGGCTGCTCGACGCGGTGGCCGAGCACGGCTTCGCCATGTTTCTCGCCGCCAAGCAGGTCGACCCCGACCCGCGGGACCCCGTCGAGGACCTGAGAGCGGGCTGGGACGTCGCGGTCGAGTTCGGTCTGACCAATCCGGCGCTGTACACACTGATGTACAGCGAGCCCACCCGGTCCACCTCGGCCGCCTTCAGGGCCGGCATGGAGATCCTGATGGGCCGCATCCGACGCCTCGCCGCCGGCGGCTGGCTGAGCGTCGACGAAGCGCTCGCGGCCCAGATCATCCATGCCACGGCCCGCGGCGCGGTGCTCACCTGGCTGTCCCTGCCGGAGCACCTGCGCAACCCGGCCCTGTTGACCACACTGCGGGAGTCCATGGTCACCGCCGTCACCAACCGGCAGCCGGCCGTGCAGGACGCGGGGCCGGCAGGCGCCGCCCGCGCCTTGCGCGCCGTACTGCCCGAAGAGACGGCTCTCAGCCACGCGGAGCGGCATCTGCTGACGGAGTGGCTGGACCGCATTGCCGCCGGAGGCTGAGACACCCGAGGTCGAGGCGCCGGAGGCCGGCGCGCCGGGTGCTCTTGCGGAGCACACCGGAGCGCACAGGGTGTCACCTGTGGGCGAAACAACCGGAAGAGAGTCCTCCATTCGTCCCGCCGTCCGTCCCGGCAGGGCAGAGTCGTGCTCCATGAAACTGCTGATTCTGGGGGGCACGGAGTTCGTGGGACGGGCGGCAGCCCGGGCGGCGCTGGACCGCGGCTGGGAAGTGACCGTCTTCCACCGGGGCCGGCACCCCGCCCCGGCCGGAGCCCATGAGCTGATCGGCGACCGTACGGAGCCCGGCGGACTGGCCGCGCTCACGGGCGGCGGCCCCTGGGACGCGGTCCTGGACACCTGGTCGGCCGCCCCGTCCGCGGTGCGGGACGCGGCACGGCTGCTGGCGGGCCGGACGGACCGCCATGTCTATGTGTCGAGTTGCTCGGTGTACGCCTGGCCCGTGGAAGAAGGCTACGACGAAGACACTCCCGTGGTGGACGGCTCCGCGGACGCCGGGGACGTCCCGTACGCGGAGGCCAAACGGGGCGGAGAGCTGGCCGCGCTCGACGCGTACGGCGCGGACCGCTCCCTGCTGCTGCGGGCCGGGCTGATCATCGGCCCCTGGGAGAACGTCGGCCGTCTGCCCTGGTGGCTGGGCCGCATCGCCCGCGGCGGCCCCGTGCTCGCCCCGGGCCCGCAGTCCACCCCGATCACCTATGTCGACGCCCGCGATCTGGCGGAGTGGGCCCTGGACGCGGCGGAGCGGGGGCTGAGCGGTCCGTACAACGTGGTCCGCCAGGACAGGGCGACCATCGCGGAGTTGCTCCAGGAGTGCGTACGGGCGACGGGCGCACAGGCCGACCTGCGGTGGACCCCGGCCGCGACGGTCCTGGACGCGGGCATCGATCCGTGGACCGAGCTGCCGGTCTGGATCCCTCGCGCCGAGCGGCCCGACGAACACGCCATGATGCACGGCGCGAACGCCTCCCGCGCGCAGGCGGCGGGCCTGCGCATCCGTCCGCTCGCAGAGACGGTGCACGACACCTGGGCCTGGCTGCGGTCCCTGGGCGGCACTGCGCCGCACCGCCCCGACCGCCCTCCGGTCGGCCTCCCCGAGGAGAAGGAGGCCCGGGTGCTGGGGCGGTGACGGCGCAGCAGCCGAGGGAACAGCGGGGGGAGCGAGGAGCTCCGCGGCGGTTCGCGGTCCTGAGAGACGCGGCGCGCTGACGGCGCTGACGGGTGCGGGCGGCCGCCGCCCGCACCCCTGCGACGGAGTCGCAAGGCGGGCTCGCCGGGGCGGCGCAGGCTGCACCCCGCGCGGCGGGAAGGCCCGGCGGCCTGCCCGCCGGGCCGCGACGACACCGGCGCGGCCGGCGAATCGCACACCACACCGGAGGGCGCCGGCGGCGCCGACCCACCTGGACGCGGGGCAGCCGCGCCGGAGCCCCCGGCCCGCAAAGCCCCGCGGCCCCGCGGCCCCGCGGCCCCGCATCCTGAGGTGGCGCGAGGACGCCAAGGCGGGAAGGCGGCGGTGTCGGCATGCCTGCTCTCCCGGAGGGAGGGGGCGAAGTCGCCGTTTCGGGGGGCGGTCGAACACTCCGGCTTCCTTGCGGTTGGTCCGATTTGACGGTGGAGATTTCTACGAACTCGCCGACGCCTTGAACACCCCACTCCTCAGAGCCGTATGGAACGGCGCGCTTCTCCCTCTGTCGGGACCCCCCAATCCCCGTAATCCCACACACCCCGGCAACGAAGCAGAGGAGTTCCATGGGACGCAACGCAAGAAAACGCTCCACGCTGGCGAACCGGGCGATCGCCGCCACGGCTGCCTTGATCATGGGCGGGGGTGGGCTGGTCGCCGCGAATGTGTACGCAAATGCGGGCGAAGGCCGATCCGGCCAGCGAAGCGAGCAGCAGCAACGGCAGAATTCCTGGCAGGCGATGGCCACCATCGACTGCCCCGAGGTCGGGAACGACCTCCGTGAGGTGCCGAGGCAGGCCAAGCGTGAGGTCGCCCGGGAGCTCGCACGGATGGACACCCAGATCACCGAGGCGTACAAGCGGTTCGCCGAGGAGAAATGGCAGATCCAACGCGATCCGCAGTATGCGCAGAACGCCATCCTCAACCCCCTGAAGAGCAAACGGGTGGCGAGCATCGACCGGATCTCCATCGTGATCAGCCGGTGGACCCAGCGCCCGCGGGGGCTGGACCGCCTGGCGACCTGCACCCTTCAGGCCGATGACAACGACACGCTCAAGGGAGGAAACCAGAACGAGGACAATAACGACGGCAACAACAATGACAACGGTGGAAACAACGACAACGACAACGGCGGCAACCAGGACAACGGCAACAACAACGACGGCAACAACGATGGCAACAACAACAATGGAAATGACAACAACGGCAACGGCGGGCAGGCCGGGAACGGGCCCGAAGCCAATGACTTCGTCGACATCCAGGACGTCCAGCCGAACGTCCGGGAGCCGCGCCAGCGCCGCAACGCATCCCGTGGCGTCTTCACCACCAAGTGCGGCGTAAACGAGAACGGCAAGTTCAACCCGGACAACGTCATCGTCGCACCCGGCGTCGCCAACGGCGCCCACCATATGCACGACTACGTCGGCAACCAGGAGACCGACGCGTTCTCCAGCGACGACGATCTGGCGCGCGGTGAGACGACCTGCCGCAACCAGGGCGACAAGTCGACGTACTACTGGCCGGTTCTGCGACTGCAGAACGGACAGGACGAGAACGACGCCAACGAGGACGGCGGCGGCAACGACCAGAACGTCGGAGAGATCCAGACGCCCACCGAGGTGACGCTCGACTTCGAGGGCAGCCCGGTCAGCAAGGTCACCGCCATGCCCCGCTTCCTGCGGATCATCACCGGCGACGCCAAGGCGTTCACCAACGGCGACGCCAACGCCAACGCCTCCTGGTCCTGCACCGGCTTCGAGGACCGGCAGCTGAAGGACAAGTACCCGATCTGCCCCGAGGGCAGCCAGGTGGTGCGCACCTTCAAGTTCCAGAGCTGCTGGGACGGCCAGAACACCGACAGCGCCAACCACCGCACCCATGTGGCGTTCGCGAACGAGAACGGCAACTGCCCGAACGGCTTCCAGGCCATCCCGCAGCTGGTGCAGCGGATCGTGTACGACGTGCCGCAGCCGTCCTTCGGCGACAACGGCGTGGTCTACGCGGTCGACTCCTTCCCGGAGCAGCTGCACAAGGCGATCACCGATCACGGCGACTTCATCAACGTGTTCGACGAGCGGCTGATGGACCAGGTGGTCTTCTGCATCAACTCAGGACGTCGCTGCCGATGACCCCGTGACCCCGGGCGGGAAGCGGGAGCTTCCCGCCCGGGCCCTCCGGATCCCCCCCACATCCGCCACGTCCCCCACACCCCCCAAGTCCCCCACATCCGCCACGTCCCCCACATCCCCCACACCTGCGCGGCCGACTCAGTGATCCGCCGAGTGGTCCCCCTCGCTCCCCCCATCGTCACCGCTACTCCCCTGGTGGTGCGGCGAGGCGGTCTCCACCGTTCCACCGAGTCGGCCGCGCAGCGCTGCCAGCACCTCGGCGTCGCCGACCGCGACCCACTTGCGGCCCACGAGGTACGTGCCGCCGTAGTTCTTCGCCTCGTTGATCCACTCGCGCTGGCCGCGGTCGGTGGCGAAGGTGGCCAGCACATAACGGCCGTCCCCGGTGGTGCAGTTCGCCTGCCGCAGCTCCGCCGCGTCCGTCTGTATGTTGGGTTCGCAGTCGGCCTGGGCCGCTATCTGTTCCAGACTGCCCGTCGCCTCCTTCGGCGGGGCGGGCTTCCCGCCGCCGTCGCCACGCCCCTCGGCGTCACCGTTCGTCGTACACGCCACGGCCAGGCTCAGCGCCACAACTGCCAGTGCAGTGCGGGCCGCCCGCCGCGCGCAGATGTTCGTACTCGTCCACATGCGGCCATCGTGCCCGCCCCCGCCTCTGTCGCGGGAGCAAACTACTGATAACCCGCGCACCACTACGCACAGTCGTCACAGGGGTCATCCAGGGGCCGGCGGTGACCATGTGACGATTCGCTCGTTCTGCTGAACGTGCGCCCACACGATGCCGTCACCCCTTCCGCAGCCCCGTCCGTCACCGCCCCCGCCGCCCCTCCCGGCTCCATCGGGCTGGAACAGGCCGAGGCGGCGCTGGTGGAGCACTACCCACGGCTTGTGCGCATCGCGTATCTCGTGCTGCCGCCGTCGTTGGGGCGCAACCGTCGGGTGCTCAGCGCCCATGCGCTGGTACAGCGGTCGCTGCCGCGCGGGCGCGGCGGACGGCCCGCGGCCATTCCGGCGCAGGCCTCGCCACCGGCGCAGGCCTCGCAGTCGACACAGGCCTCGCGGCCGGGGCCGGGGCACGGGCCGGGCTATGCCTACGTCAGGGAGCAGGTGCTGCGCCAGGCCCTGGACGCGGGGCTGCCGCTGAAACGCCCGGCGCTCCCCCGGCGGGCGCAGTTGCCTCCCCTGCTGCCGCAGGTGTGGGGGCTGCGGATGTTCCCGCGCTCCGGCGGCGCCGACGAACTCGCCCTGGACCAGAGGCTGTCCGCGCTGTCGGGTCCGGCGCGGGCCGCCTATGTGCTGCGCTGCCTGGAGCGGCTGTCGGACACCGAAGTACGCCGCACCCTGACCGCCTGCGACGCGGCAGACCCGCACGCGGCCCTGGCGGAGGCCAACGCGATGGCCGCACTGGAGACGGCGGAGGGACGGGGGGACTCGGCCGTGCTTCTGGAATCGCCGGAGTTCGACCCGTGTTCGCTGCAGGTGCGCCCCACGGATCTGATGCGCCGCCGCCAGCATCTCAAGGCGGCGCTGCTGGGGACCGCGGCGGCCGCCGTGTGCGCGGCGCTGCTCGGGCTGCCGGATGACGGCCGGGGCCCGGACGGGGCGGCCGCGCCGCCCTATGCGCGCCACCCGGCCGCGGAGGCGGCGCTCGACCCGGCGAAGCTGACGAAGGCCGCGGACGCCTCCTGGCGGCGGGCATCCCGGCTGGACTACTCGGTCTGGCCCGCCCGCGGCGCGCTCACCGGCGACCGGGAGCTGCTGCGGCGTGCGCTCGCCGTCTGGGCGAGGCCGGGCGGTGCGGTGCAGGTCTCCGCAACGCCGGGGACCCCGGCGGGGCCGCCGATGGGCGCCCCGCAGCTGCTGTACGCGGGCGAGGTCGACCAGGCGCGCGTGGTGCTGCTGTACGACGGGCTGCGCGTGGTGCGGTACGCCGAGCCCAAGGACGGTGCGGGCGGTTCCGGGGCAGCGGCGGCGCTGGACCTGGCGCGCACGGACGCGGCCTCCGCGGGCGCTCTGGTCGTGGGCCGGAGCGACGGCAACGTCCGCTATCTGACCGCACCCTGGGTGCGCGGGACCGCGGTGCGGGATCTGCTGAAGCCGTCCGGCGGCGCGAGCGCGCTCCCGGTCGGCGAGGACGGCGTCACCGCGCCCGTGCCCAGTCCGGCTGCCGCACGGGAGTGCCGTTCCTGGGAGGCGCTGGAACTGACCGAGGACGACGCCGTCGGCCGGCGGGCCGGCTCGGGGACTGCGGCCGTCCGGACGGTGACCGACCTTGGGGAGCTGACGCCCGCCCGGCTCACCTCCGGGAAGCCCGGCGCCCCTCAGGACCCGGCGGCAGCCGGCACCACGGCCCGTCAGGCGTGGGCGCGCACGGCGTGTCTGCTGCCCGGGATGCGGGCGCACGGCGTGCGCGGCGTCCGTCTCTGGGAGTACGCACGGCAGCCGCTGCCGGAGGGCGACGGCACCGCGGCCTGGCTGTGCACCCGCGCGGAGACCTGGCGCGGTGCGGGTGGCCGGGTGTTGGCGCAGATCCAGGCGCCGGGCGTTCCGGAGGGCGCTCCCGGCGCGGTGGCCGCGCGTGCCGAGGACTCCCCCGCGTGCGGGGAGCGGGAGCCGCGGGTGCTGGCGGGCGTGCTGTGGAAGTCGCGCGCGGGGCACTGGTACGTGCTCGCCGCGGGGAGCGAGGAGTTCGCCTCGGTGGGAGCGTCGGGCGGGGTGACCGGCAGCGCGAAGGGGAGGCTGCTGGCGGTGAAGGCCGGGCAGGGCGCACGGGCGGAGCTGACGGGCCGGCTGAAGGACGGTACACGGGTCGACGGTCTGCGCTGACCCGGCCCGGTCCCTGCACGGCTTTCCCTCCCGGACTCGGGTCCGGGTCGCGGAGCGCAGCGAGGCGGCCGAGTCCGTGGTGCAACTGCGCCTGGAGGCCCCGGCGGGCGCTGAGTTGCCACCCTGCGCGCCGGGGGCGCCTTGGAGGTGGAGCTCCGCCGCTCGGGCCATGTGGTGCGGGTCGCCCCCGGCCGGTCGGTGCTGTCCGCGGTGCGCGAGCGGCTGCCCCGTCTGCCGTACTCCTAATGAGCAGGGTTCTGCGGAACCTGCCGACAGCGGGTGGTGGAGGCGGACGGCGAGATCGACCGCCGCGACGAGCGGCTGACGGCCGCGGTGCGGCCGGATTCGATGCTGCTGTGCGCCTCCCGCTGCCGAGGCTCCCGGCCGGTGCTGGACCTCTGACCGACGCAGGCGCATTCAGCCGCGTGTTCCGGTGGCCCGAAGGCCGGCGAGCGACTATCCGGAATAAAGCATTCAGAATTCTGCTCGTATTGATGCCCCAAGTGCCGACTTCTCTATTCAGGGGCTGACGCTGCAACACATCCGACCACATGTACTGTCCATCTCTGCGGCTCCGGACGACCAACCGGAAACCGCCTGAACCAGTGATGAGTTGGAGACACAGTGGTCAGAAGCAGATGGAAAGAGCGGCTGGTTCGCTCTGCTACGGTGGGGCTGACAGCTCTCTCCTTGGCAATAGGCACGACGGGGGGCCTGTCCGCGGTCGCGCCGAATACGGCCGCGGCAGCGGAGCAGCCGACTGCATCGCCCAGTCAACGCGCTTTGGCCCTTGAGGCCTGGCGTGACGGGGACAGGGCCACCAAAGCAGAGGCCGAGAAAGCCCTCACCGGCTCGGACGAGGATGTGCAGGCATTCCTCGAGACCGGCCTGCGGATCGCCGCCGAGGAAGACAACCGAGTTGCGGTCCTGCGCATACTCAACACCAGCGGCCCGGGGGTACGAAAGGCCGCCGAACAGGCGCTCGACGGATCGGCTGAGGACATCGAGCAGTTCCTGGCCGCGGGCTGGAAGAAGCCGTACGCGGACGACCAGCGGGTCGCCGTTCTCCGGGCCATGAACACGGGCGGCCGAGGGGTGCGCAGTGCCGGGCAGGCAGCGCTCGACGACGGCTCCGAGAAAGCGCTGGCCAGGTTTCTCGCCCACGGCCTGAAGCGCGCCCGGGAAGAGGACGACCGAGTCGAACTGCTCGGCATCATGCACGTCGGCGGCCCTCAGGTGAAGAAGGCCGCCAACGAGGCGATGAACGGGACACCGGCGGACATCCGCGAGTTCCTGGAGACGGGTCAGCATGTCGCCCGCGCCCGCGACCAGGAGACGATGACCGTCGCCCAGCTCGCGAAACTGGCCGAACAGGCGGGCCGGAAGGCGAAGCGGGAGACCGACGCCGCCAAGGAGGCCTCCGACCGTGCGGTGAGCGCGTCCCAGCGCGCCAAGGAGGCGGCGCGGCGTGCCGCCGAGGAGACGGCCGCGGCCAAGGACTCCTCGCAGAAGGCGGCACGCGCCGCGGGCCGGGCGGCGGACGCTGCCAGCGCCGCGGCGAGCGCCGCACGCACCGCGATCCACGCCGCCAACACAGCCACCTCCGCCGCCCGTACTGCGGCTTCCGCGGCATCCGCCGCCGCCTCGGCGGCCGCGGCCGCGGGTGACGCGGCCGCCCGCGCCTACAACTCGGCGACCGCGGCTTCCAAGGACGCGGGCAAGGCGGCGGCGGCTCGCAAGGCAGCCGAGACCGCGCGGAAGGCCGCGGCAGGGGCACGCATGGCTGCCGTTTCCGCGCTGCACGCCTCACAGGCCGTCTTCCAGGCCGTCGCGTCCGCGCGCGCCGCCGCCAGCGCGGGAGCCAACGCGGCCGCCGCGGCGACCGCGGCGGCCGAGGCAGGCGGACACTCCAATGTGGCGGCGGCCGAGGCGCGCCGGGCAGCTGCTGCCGCGGCCACGGCCCGTCGCGCAGCCGCCACTGCCAACCGGGCGGCGAACACCGCGGAGTCCCTGGCCCATCAGGCCGCGAACGCGGCCAAGCAGGCTCACGCCGCGGCCAATGACGCCGCCGCCCATGCGGAGGCCGCGGCGAAGGCCGCCGACGAAGCCGCCGCGCACGCCGGCAAGGCCATCGAATACGCCAAGAAGTCCGCCGCACATGCGAAGGCCGCGCTCAAGGCCGCCCAGGTGGCCTCCACCGCGGTGGCCACAGCGCGCGAGGTCGCCAAGACGGCCCGCGCGGCCGAGGCCGCGCAGCTGGCGAACGACCGGGACGAAGGCATCCAGTCCGCGGAGGAGTTCAAGGCCGAGGAGGACAGGGAAGCGGCCCAGCGCGAGAAGGAGGAGATCGAGGCCGCCCGTCGCGACGCCGAGACCAAGCAGCTCATCGCCGACGCCACGGCGCCGGACGCCGATCCGGCGATCGCGGTGTCCAAGGGCCGCAGGGCAGCTCTCCGACTGGCCGCCACGGGCGGCCCGTGGACGGTCAGGGCCGCAGAGGACGCGCTGGCCGGCGCCGAAGCGGACGTCCGCCAGTGGCTCGCGACAGGTCGACTCGTCGCCGAGGAACAGGACGACCGGGCCCGGGTCTCCCATCTCGCCGACACCGGGGCGCCCGCGGTGGCCGAGGCGGCCGCCGCCGCACTGGACGGTTCACACGCGGACGTTGTGGCGTTCCTCGAGACCGGCCGGCACACCGTCCAGGCGGACGACTACCGCGTCGAGGTGCTGAAGATCTCCAACCAGGGCGGACCCGCCGTCAAGAAGGCCGCCACAGCCGCCATCGACGCGGGAACGACCGAGGCGCTGCGGCAGTTCCTGCGGTCCGGTCAGCACACCGCCCGGGAAGAGGACGACCGGGTCGAGACGCTGCGCATCCTCAACAAGGGCGGTCCGCAGGTCAAGGCAGCCGCCGAGGTCGCCCTCGCGGGTCCGGCGTGGATGCTGCGCGACTTCGTCGCCTCCGTCCAGTACCGCTCGGCCAAGCTCGATCACGACAGCGCGACCCATGTCGCCGGCGTCGAGAAGCTGATCGCTCAGGCCGCGCGCACCGCCGCCACCGCCAACCAGAACGCCGCGCTGGCCGCTGAGGCCTCGGCCCGCGCGGGCAACGCCGCCGCGGACGCCGCGGGCTACGCCAAGCAGGCGAAGGACTCGGCCGACAAGGCCAAGGGGTACGCGGCCGACGCCGGCAGGTCCGCGGCAGCCGCGGACCGCTCGGCGCAAGCCGCGGCTGAGTCAGCCCGGCAGGCGAAGGCAGCGGCCGCACGGGCGAGCAGCGCGGCAGCCGCGGCGACGAGGTCGGCTCATCAGGCGGCGTCGTCGGCTGCGCAGGCGCGCACCTACGCCACGCTCGCCTACTCGTCCGCTGAGTCGGCTCGTGCCTCGGCCGCCCAGGCCGGGAAGGACGCGACCGCGGCAGCCAAGGCCGCCGTCGAAGCGGTCAAGATCGCGGTGAAGAAGTTCCAGGAGGCGGCCAAGGCATGGCGCGAAGCCGCTCCCGAGCCGACCGGTGACGACGTCGCCGCGGTCGAGAGGCTTGAGGAGTACGAGAACGGCTCGCATCTGCTCGAGATCGGCGGAACGTGCTATCTCAACGGCGTTGCGCTGCCCGAGAAGGTGGGCATCGGCTCCTGTGACGAGCTCGCCGCCGACTTCGACAAGTGGATCGGCGACTGGTCCGGGCAGATCTTCTGGCACCGGTTGGAGGGCCGGGACGACGCCGCGGCAATGCTGCTGGCCTCGTACTGCAACTACACGACGAACGGCGTCTTCAGCCGGGAGAGCAACCGGGGCAAGTGCGGCCCGGAGCTGCTGAAGCAGCTCGAGGAGGTCTACCCGGCGAATTCCGTGTCCCTGTACTACTACGAGTCGGGCGTCGGGAAGGGTCTGGCGAAGCTGTTCAAGGAGGTCGGCAAGAAGATCGGCATCCGGTCGAAGCCGCCGATGAACCAGCTGGCCCACAACCGGGCGCTGTTCGAGAAGTACAAGGACGTCCTGCGCGAGGAGATGGCCAAGCCCCTGGTCCGGGACCCCAAGCTCGCCGAGCACGTCGACACCCTCTATCGTGCCAACGCGAAGATCGGAAGCGGCAGCACGGCTGCGGCCGTCCGCTACGAGACGCTCACCGGGAAGCCCGTGGGCAGGGTCTGGCACACCCAGAAGGCGAGGGACTCCATCACTTTCCTGCAGAAGTGGCTGAAGAACAACCCGAACGCCGCGCGCGGCGACCGGGCTGCCGCGGAGAACCTCATCAAGGACATGCTGAACGCATTGGGAGGCTAGTGGTGTCGACTCCATCGTGGTGGGCGGAGCTGATCGGCGTCAGCCGGGTGCTGGCGGCGACGGACCATGCCGAGCTGGTGGACTGGCGAGGCGGCCCGGACACGGATGAGGCCGACGAGGACGATGTGCCGCCCCTCACCACGCGTCTGGGTGCTCTCGGGAGAGTCTTCGCGGAGCGCGTTGACGAGTTCACCCCGCAGCAGCGGCAGGAGGTGCTCCGGATCGTGGAGCGGATTCAGGCGTCCGGCGGCGAAGTCGACCGCACGGCGGTCGCGACCGGATTCCTGGAGGCGCTTCTGAACGCCTGGGACAGAGGATTCGACCTCCGTTCCATCTGGCCGGACATGGGGCGGGAATCCCGCGCCTATTGCCTCGCCTGGAACCGTTTCGGCGGCGTCGAGTCTCCCGAGTGGATGCAGCAGACGGGTTGAACGCCCCACGCGACGCACCAGCGAACCCGGTCGCCGTAGGCGGCTGACGACGGCCCGCCGGATACGCCCGGCGGGCCGTCGCCGTTTCCCGCCCGTTAGGGTGTTCGGTATGACGACGACCGGGGTTCGCCGCAGGATGGGCGTCGAAGAGCGCAGGCAGCAGCTGATCGGAGTGGCGCTGGACCTGTTCAGCCGGCGGTCGCCGGACGAGGTGTCCATCGACGAGATCGCTGTGGCCGCCGGGATCTCCAGGCCGCTCGTGTACCACTACTTCCCCGGAAAGCAGAGCCTGTTCGAGGCGGCGCTGCGGCGGGCCGCCGATGAGCTGGCGGCGCGGTTCGCGGAGCCGCACGAGGGGCCGCTCGGCGGGCGGCTGCTGCGGGTGATGGGGCGGTTCTTCGACTTCGTCGAGGGGCATGGGCCGGGTTTCTCGGCGCTGATGCGGGGCGGGCCGTCGGCGGGGTCCTCCACCGCGTACGCCATGGTCGACGAGGTGCGGCAGGCCGCCTACGACCAGATCATGGCGCATCTGGGGGTCGATGAGGCCCCGCCGCGTCTGGAGTTGGTGGTGCGGTCCTGGGTGTCGCTCGCCGAGACGACCGCCCTGATCTGGCTGGACGGGCGTCGCGTGCCCCGTGGCGAGCTGGAGCTGCAGCTGGTGCATGACTTCGCCGCGCTGGCCGCGGTGAGCGCCGCGTATGACGACGAGATGTCGGGGATCCTGCTGCGGGTGCTCGCGGACGAGCCGTCCGACGGGCCGTTCGCGGATCTCGTGGGGCGGCTGACGGCCCTGGCGTCCGCGGCTACGCGGACGGTGCCCGCCCAGCCGGTCCGCTGAGAGAGCCGGAAAGGGCCCGCCGGCGTCGGCGGGCCCTTTCGGTTTCTCACCGGGTCAGGGGCGGGTGAAGACCGCGACCGTGCGCGCCGGGACCGTGAAGGTTCCCGAGGAGCGGTCGTATGAGGCCGTCTTCACGGTGGTGTCCGCGCCCTCGGCCTGGACCGGGTGGAGCGTGTACGCGGTGTCCGCCGCGGACGCGATCCGCTGGGTCTGCTCGTCCGGGGTGGCGTTGAAGACCACGACCAGTTCGCCCAACCGCATGGTGATCACTCCGGGCGTCTCGTCCTTCCCCGACAGCGGGAAGGAGAGCCGCTTCTGCACCGCTTCTGCGGTCGGCTGGCTGAAGGCCTCCTCCGTGGTGCGGACGGTCAGCAGGTCCCGGTAGGCGGCCGAGGCCCCGGTGATCTCCTCGCAGCCCACGGTGAGCGACGGAGCGGTGAGCAGCGGCTTGGCGTACGGCCACTTGGGCTGGTTGTCGGCCGCCGGCGGCAGCCCGCGGCCGAAGCCGTTGCCGTCGCGGCAGTCCCAGTGGACGGAGTTGAACCAGTCGCCGCTGTCGTACGAGTTGCGGTCCAGGGACTTGGAGCGCAGCAGGTCCGATCCCGCCTGGGAGAGCGCGGGTCCCTGGGACAGCGCTGCCGTCGCCATCGCCAGCACCTGCATCCGTGCCCGGTCGGCGGGTGAGGTGGCGGCGGGCAGCTTGAAGGCCAGCGCGTCGTACAGGGTCTCGTTGTCGTGTGCGTCCGCGTAGGCGAGGGCGTCGCCGGGCGCCGAGGCGTAGCCCGCGGGTGCGCCGTTGTAGTCGACGTCCGATCCCTTGACGCGGCGGCCGGCCGAGTCGGTGAAGGTGTACGACGCCAGGTTCCCGGACAGCCCGACCTTGATCAGGTCCTGGTAGTGCAGCAGCCGGGCCTTCTGCTCGGCCAGGGTGCCGTTGGACGGGGAGGAGTTCGGGTCGGTGAACAGTCCGGAGGCGAAGCCCTGGACTCCGGGGTCCTCGTCGAACGGCCCGCCGCCGCGCACCGCGTCGCGCGCCCGGTCGGAGAAGGTCGCGATGCCGGTGCCGGCCATGTTCTGCTGGGTGGCCTGGACGAAGCGGGCGTCGTCGGCGATCTCGCCGAAGTTCCAGCCCTCCCCGTAGAGGATGATCTTCTTTCCGTCGACTCCGTCCTTTTCCGGGGTGAGCGCGTCGAGTGCGGCGCGCACGGCGAGGATGTTCTCCTTGGGGTGGTGGCCCATGAGGTCAAAACGGAAGCCGTCGACCTTGTACTGCTTCGCCCAGGTGACGACCGAGTCCACGACGAGCTTGCCCATCATGGCGTTCTCGGGCGCCGTGTTGGCGCAGCAGGTGGAGGTGGCGACGGCGCCGTCGTCGAGGAGCCGCTGGTAGTAGCCGGGCACGATCCGGTCGAGAACGGACTTCTCCGACTGGCCGGCGGCCACGGTGTGGTTGTAGACGACGTCCATCACGGTGCGCAGCCCGGCCGCGTTGAGCCCCTGCACCATCTGCCGGAACTCGACCGTGCGGCGCACACCGTCCGGGTCGGAGGCGTACGAGCCCTCGGGGACGGTGTAGTGCAGCGGGTCGTAGCCCCAGTTGTAGGCGTCCTTCGCGGCGGCGCGGGCGATGCACGCCTGCTGCTCGGCGGAGTCGGGCGCGTAGACCTTGAGGTCGCAGGCGGGCCGGGCCTGGTCGGACTTCTTCTCGGGGATGGTGCCGATGTCGAACGCCGGGAGGAGATGGACATACGACGTGCCGGAGTCGGCCAGCGCCCGCAGATGCCGCATGCCGCGGGAGTCGCGGTCGGTGAAGGCCAGGTACTCCCCCGGATGCTTCGACGTCGGGTCCGCGATGGAGAAGTCCCGGATGTGCAGCTCCTGGATCTGGGCGTCCCGCATGGGGGTGTCCCCGCCGTAGGCGGGGGAAGGCACGGCGTCCGGCTTGCGCAGCCGCTGCCAGCCCTTGGGGGCGAGCTTCGGATCGTCGAGGTCGACGATCAGGCTGCGGGCCGAGTCGGCGGTCAGAGCGGTGGAGTACGGGTCGGTGACCTTGTTGACGACGACCTGCTGGACGCTGGGCGCCCACACCGTGACGACGTACCGGTAGGGCTTGCCCGTCCAGCTCCGCCGTCCGGTCGCCGACCAGACTCCGCTGTCGTCGTCCCGGCGCATCCGCACGGTGCGCCCGTCGAGTTCCAGGGAGACCGACTGCGCGGTGGGCGCCCATACGGAGAGGGTGGGGCGGCCGCGGTGGAAGACCGGTCCGAGGTCCTTCGCCACGGCTTCGGCCGCGTACAGGTCGTCGAGCACGCCGGGGATCTGGACGCCGGTCGCGGCGAGCAGCGCCCCATCGGCCGCCCGCTGGGTGGCGATCAGCTGGCCGCGCAGCGCCTCCCGCACCCGGTCGCGGTCCCTCGGGTCGACGGTGAACGCCTGGCGGTCCTTGAGGTGCGGGAACTTCTTCTTCTGGGCGTCGGTGAGGGCGGCCGGGATCAGCCGCAGCCAGCGGCCCTCGTCGGACAGGGCTCCGTCGACGACGGAGATCCCGCCGTCGCGCGCGTACACGAGCTGCTGGCTGGCAGCGTCGGTCGCCGTGACCTTCCAGACGACGGTGGAGCGGTCGATGAACTGCGCCTCGGACGCGGTCAGGTCGAGGGCGGGCGCGCCGCCCGTCTGCGGCAGCAGGTATCCCGGCTGCCCGGCCAGCAGCCACACCTCCTTGCCGTGGGTGGCGAAGTCCAGCGACTGGTCGGCGGGGAGGTCCTTCTGGTCGCCGCGGTGGACGATATAGCTGAGCAAGGTCGCGCCGGGCGCGAGCGGCACCTCGAAGGTGATGCCGTACGCGTCCCGCTTCACCGGCTGCAGCGGGGTGGACCAGTCGGTGGGCTGCTGTGCCCCGGTCCAGGTGTGCAGACCCCAGCCGTCGTAGTCGCCGTCGGGGCGGTGGTAGTGCAGTACGGCCTTGGTCTGGTCCTGGGGCGGGTAGGCCCCGTCGGGGGCCGTCGTGCTCTGGGCCGCCTCTCCCTGCTCGATCCACACCTGTCCGGTGCGGGACAGGTCGACGGTGCGGCGCGGTCCGTCCGCCGTGCCGTCTGTGTGCTCGACGGTGTACGGGACGGAGGAGGCGTCCTCTGCGAGCTTGACCCAGGCGAACGCGCCATAGGCGTCCCGGCCTGCGAAGTCCGCGGTCGTGTCGCCGGTGCTGATCCGCCAGCCGTCGTAGTCGCCGTCGGGACGGTGGTAGTGGACCACCGCGTAGTCGCGGTCGACGGCGCTCGGCTTCTCGGGCGGCGGGGCCTGGCCTGCGGTGGTCTCGGCGCGTGCGCTCGCGGTGCGGCCCGCGCTGTCGACGACGACGGCCTTGTAGCGCACCGGGGTTCCGGCGCGGACCGAGTCGTCCAGGTGGTGCGTCACCCGGTACGGCGCATGGTCGGCGGAGCCGAGGACCCGCCACTTGCCGTTGCCGGTCTGGGCGGCGAAGACGACCCGGTTGAGCTGTCCGCCGTCGACGTCCGCGGTGACGGCGAGAGTTCCGGTCGCCCCCGCGGGCGGCGCGGTCAGCGTGATCCCGGGCTTGGCGGTGGGCGGGGGCAGCGCTGCGTCGGCCTTCAGCACCAGTGACGACAGGGCCGGGACGGTGACGGTCACCTTGCCGTCCGCGGCGCGGAGCGTGCCGTCCGGCCCGTCGCCGTACAGGGTGGTGTAGGCGTCGGCGTCCGCCGCGAGGGAGACCGTCTTCGGAGCGGTGCCGTTGTTGACGGCGACCAGGTACTCGATGTGTTCGGTCTTCTCGCGAACGTCGGTGCGTGAGAAGGCGTAGACGGAGCCGTCGGCGTGACGCTCCCGCTGGGTGCCGTCGCGCAGTGCCGGGTGTTCCCTGGTGAGCGTGGAGAGCTCGGCGATCTGCCGGTAGAGCGGGTGGCCGGGGTCGTACGCGTCCGAGGCGTGTGTACGGTCCGTGCCCAGCTGGTCGTCGTCGAGGTAGTCGGCGGTACGGGACGCGAAGAGGGTCTGGCGGGCGTCCTTGTCGCCGCCCGCGCCGGTGAAGCCCTGCTCGTCGCCGTAGTAGACGACCGGGTTGCCGCGGCTGAGGAACATCAGCTCGTTGGCGAGCCGCGCCCGCCGCAGCAGTTCGTCCTCGTCGGCGTCGGGGTTGTCCTGCTTGAGGAACGTCCCGAAGCGGCCCATGTCGTGGTTCCCGAGGAAGGTCACCTGCTCATAGGCGTTGGCCTTGTCGGTCGTGTACCGGTAGTCGTCGCCGAACACGGCGGCGAGGCGGTCGGCGGACGCCCCCTGGGAGGCGAAGGCGCGGGCCGCGTCCTGGAAGGGGAAGTCGAGTGTGGCGTCGAGGCGGCCGCGGGTGACATACGGGGAGGTGACCGCCGTGTCGGCGGAGTACACCTCGCCGAACATGAAGAAGTCCTCGCGGCCCCTCCTGGCGGCGTACCGGTCGAGGGCGGTGGCCCACTGGGTCCAGAACTCCAGGTCGACGTGTTTCACGGTGTCGACGCGGAAGCCGTCGATGTCGAAGTCGCGGACCCACTTCTGGTAGATCCGCTCCATGCCCGCGACGACTTCGGGACGTTCGGTCCACAGGTCGTCGAGGCCGACGAAGTCGCCGTACTCGCTGCTCTCTCCCGCGAAGGTGGAGTCTCCGCGGTTGTGGTACATCGTGGGGTCGTTGAGCCAGGACGGCGCCTTGCCGCCGGCAGTGCGCGGGGTGTACGGGAAGGAGTCCTCGTCGACCTTGCGGAAGTCGGCGCGGTCCGCCTGCCGGTCGTCGAAGGGGCGGCCGTCCTCGTCGAGGTAGGGGTAGGCGCCCTTGGGCCGGTATCCGTACTTCTTCTCGGCGTAGTCGACGGTGTCGGCGGTGTGGTTGGTGATGACGTCGAAGAAGACCTTCATCCCTTTGGCGTGTGCCTTGTCGATGAGGGTTTCAAGGTCTTCGTTGCTGCCGAAGTGAGGGTCGACCTGGGTGAAATCGGTGATCCAGTACCCGTGGTAGCCCGCGGAGGCGTTCTCTCCCTCACCCTGGACGGGCCTGTTCTTGAAGATCGGGGCCAGCCAGATGGCGGTGGTGCCGAGGCCCTTGATGTAGTCGAGCTTCCTGGTGAGTCCCCTGAGGTCGCCTCCCTGGTAGAAGCCCTTGTCTGCGGGGTCGTAGCCGTGGTCGAGGCGGGTGCCGGTCAGACCGCCGCGGTCGTTGGACTTCTCGCCGTTGGCGAACCGGTCCGGCAGCACGAAGTAGAACTGCTCCCGGGTCAGATCATGCCGCGCGGGCTCCGCGGCGAGCGTGCGGTCCGACGGCGGAGGCGGGGGTTTGTACGCGGCGGCGGCCGGTGTCGCCTGTACGGCGGGTATCAGGCCCGCGAGCAGGGCGGCGGCCACTGTCGCGGTGACGGAGGCCGCGGGGCGTTTCCGTCGCCGGCTCGGTGCGGTGGTGGACACGAATGGGGTTCCCTTCGGCAGTGAGGGATGGATGCATCTCGCCGCGGCGCGGCGAGGGTTTCGTATGCGGGCGCGGGGTCCCGGAAACCCAGCCCCGCCGGCGACTGAGGCGCGGGGGGCCGGGGGCGGAGCCCCGGTTACGGGAAGGGGCGGGGTGGGGAAGCTCGCCGCGCAGGCGGCAAGCGCCGCCTACTCCCGGAACGTGTCCCAGAGCGTCACCGCCCCCGACTCCGGCGCCGTCGCCACACGGTTCGCACCGGCCTCCCAAGTCACCCGCCCATCCGCGTCCTTGCGGAGGTACTTGTACTCGAAGGCCGCGCCGACGGGCAGGGTGACGTCCCGGCGCCACACCGGGTAGCCCCCCGGGTCGAGCTTGAGCGCCGCGTCGGGGTTCCAATCGCCCAGCTCGGGGCGGTTGCCGGTGACGTACACGTTCTCGCCCCACACGGTGGTGGCGGTGACGTTGAACGAGACGCCCGCGGCCGCGGGTTCGTCCGCGCACTCCCGTGCCCCCACATGCAGGGCCAGCGCGGTGTCCGGGCCCAGGGTGGCGGTGAAGCGGCCGTCGCCGTCCACGGTCATGCTTCGGCCGGACTGGACGTCGCAGTACGCGCCCGCGGGAAGCGAGGTCTCGAACGTCCTCGTCAGCGATGACGCCTCATGGTTGAGGACGGCATACGCCCGGTCCCCGCGCCCGAACCCGATCGCGTCCGCGCCGTTGTCCCACCAGTCGGTCACGCCCTGTCCCCGGGCCGCATTGCGGAAGCCGACCATGGACGCGATCTCCGGCCAGGCGTGCTGGCACTTCCAGCCGTCGCTGTAACAGGCGTTCACGGCACCGCCGTCGGGGGGTCCTGCGTCCTTGTCGGCCCACTCGTATCCGGAGTGGACGTCCGGCGCCCCGTACGGCCACGCCAGCATGAAGATGTTCGCGAGTGTGTAGTTGGCCCCGTCCTTGTAGCTGAGGGTGTCGCCGACGCGTTCGGTGTCGTGGTTGTCCACGAAGACCGCGGAGGAGCCGGAGTCCATATAGCCCCACCCCTCGCCGTAGTTCTTCAGATATGCGAGGTTCTCGTCCTCGAAGACGCGCTTGAGGTCGCGGGCGTAGCGAAACTCCTGTACGTCGCCGTTGCCGAGGTACTCGCTCGGCGAGACCGCCTCGCCCTCCCCGTGGATGGCCTCCTGCTTCCAGTAGACGCCGGGGTCGGTCAGCCGGGACTTGATCGCGGCGAGGTCTGCGGCGGGCATGTGCTTGGCGGCGTCGATGCGGAAGCCGTCGACGCCCAGGGACAGCAGATCGTCGAGATACGCGGCGATGCGGTCGCGGACGTACTCCTCGCCTGTGTCCAGGTCCGCGAGGCCGAGCAGCTCGCAGTTCTGGACGTTGCCCCGGTCCCGGTAGTCGGTGATCACGGACCGGCAGTCGTTCATATCGTTTCCGGAGTAAATGCCCGGATAGTCGTATTTCTGGTACGGCGAGCCGCCCGTGCCGACGCCGTCGCCCGCCGCCATATGGTTGATCACGGTGTCGACGACGACCTTCACACCCGCGGCGTGACAGGTGTTCACCATGTCCGCGAACGAGGCGCGGTCGCCGAGCCGTCCGGCGATCTTGTAGCTGACGGGCTGGTACGAGGTCCACCACTGCGGGCCCTGAATATGCTCCTGCGGTGGAGAAACCTGGACATATCCATACCCGGCCGGGCCCAGCGTGTCGGTGCACGCCCGGGCCGCCGAGTCGAAGCGCCACTCGAAGAGGACGGCGGTCACGTCCTTGTCTCCGGGTGGGGCCGCCTGCGCGGCGCCGGTCGCCACCGGCGCCGCGACGGCGACCGCCGCGCCCGCGGCCAGGGCGAGCGCGGCGGCCAGAGGTCTGCTGGCCATGTGTTGCCTCCTGCACGGCACTGTGCGGAATGGGGGGAGCCCCGCAGCCTCGTAAGACAACGCGCCATGCCTGAAAGGCTCTTGCAGGTCTTTGCGATTCTTGCAGCAAGCCCTCAACAGCAGCTGCGCAGCAGACCGTAGAAGCCTGAACGACCACGGTCAACCCCCAGGACACGAGACGGTCACAACCTGGAAATCTCGCTGTTTTCTTTCTGCAAGACCTTTCGCAAGCTCTTGCAAGGCTGTTAACTTCACGCCGCAGCAGCCCGGCCCGAGGGACAGGTCAGGGCCTGACCTCAACGAGGAGATCACCATGCGCAAGGGCATATCGGTCGCCGCTCTCGTCGGCGCACTGGCTCTTACCGCGACCGCCTGCGGGGACAACGGCGGAGCGAGTGACAGCAGCGGCAAGAAGGCCGCCGAGGACCCCAAGAGCGTGAGCGGTTCCATCACCTGGTGGGACACTTCCAACGAAGCCGAGGGCCCGGCGTACGACACACTGATCGAGCAGTTCGAGGCCGAGTACCCGAAGATCAAGGTCAACCGGACCTCCGTCTCCTTCGACCAGGCCGAGCAGAAGTTCAAGACGGCCGCCCAGAACGGCAAGGGCGCCCCGGACGTCATCCGCACCGACGTCGGCTGGTCGGCCGGGTTCGCCAACCTCGGCTACCTCCAGCCGCTGGACGGCACCCCGGCTCTCGACAACGCGGACGACTTCCTCGAGGGCCCGATGTCCACGGCGAAGTTCAACGGCGAGACCGTCGGCGTGCCGCAGGTCACCGACACCCTGGGTCTCCTCTACAACAAGGAGATCTTCAAGAAGGCCGGCATCAGCAAGCCGCCGGCCACCTGGGACGAGCTGATCGAGACCGCCAAGACGATCAAGAAGAAGACCGGGGTCGCGGGCATCCAGCTGAACCCCGAGGGCTACTTCTCGCTGCCGTTCCTGTACGGCGAGGGCGCCGACATGCTCGACGTCGAGAACAAGAAGATCACGGTGAACTCCCCCGAGGCCGTCAAGGGCATGGAGACCGCGCTGAAGCTGGTCCAGTCCGACGTCGCCCTCAAGCCCGCCACCACCGACGGCTATGTCGCGGCCCAGACCTCCTTCAAGGACGGCAAGGCCGCCATGACGATCAACGGCCCGTGGTCGGTCTCCGACGACTACTCCGGCAAGGCCTTCCAGAACAAGGACAATCTGGGCATCGCGCCGATCCCGGCGGGCTCCTCCGGCAAGGCCGGCGCTCCGATCGGCGGCCACAACTACTCCGTCTACCGCGGCTCCGCGAACAAGGACGCGGCGTACCTCTTCGTGAAGTTCATGTCCTCCGCGAAGAGCCAGGAGTTCACCGCCAAGGAGATCAACACCCTCCCGACGCGCAAGTCCGCCTACACCGACGCGGTCACCTCCGACCCGGCGAAGAAGGCCTTCCAGGAGGCGCTGGCGGTCTCCAAGTCCCGTCCGGTGATCCCCGGGGTCGGCGATCTGTTCGTGGCGTACGACCAGCACTACGTGAAGATCCTGCGCGGCGACGTCTCCCCCGAGGAGGGCCTGGACGCGCTCGCCAAGGAGTGGAACACCAAGCTGCTGAAGGACTACTCGATCGGCTGACGCCCATCGAGCCAGCACAGCTCCGGTCCGGTCGGCTGGGGGATCCGTTCCCCGCTACGCGTGGGACGGGCCCCACGCGCCCAGCCGACCGGGCCGGTCCACCGTCCTCGTACAGTCCGGCCGGTCCTTACGGAGAGAGATGAGCACCCTGATAGCCAAGACCGTCACCAAGACCAGACGGTCCTTCGCCACGCACTGGTACGCATGGGCCATGGTCCTGCCGGTCGTCGTGGTGCTCGCCGTGCTCGTCGGCTACCCGCTGGGCCGCGGCATCTACCTCTCCTTCACCGACGCCAACGAGGCCAACATCGGCCGTGTGATCGGCGACTTCGAGGTCCCGGCGAGCTATCGGTTCGTCGGCCTCGACAACTACTGGCACATCCTGTCCGGCCAGGAGGGGTCCTTCTACCCCCGGCTGACCTGGACGGTCATCTGGACCGCCAGCTGCGTCTTCCTGCACTACACCATCGGCCTCGGCCTGGCGATGCTGCTGAACCGGCAGATCCGCGGCCGCTCCCTGTACCGGGTGCTGCTGATCCTGCCGTGGGCGGTCCCGGCGTTCGTCGCCGCCTTCGCCTGGAAGCTGATGTACAACACCGACAACGGCGTCCTCAACGCGCTGCTCTCCAAGATCGGCATCGGCGCGGTGGACTGGCTGGGCGACCCGACGATCCAGAAGCTGTCGGTGATCGCCGTCAACACCTGGCTGGGTGTGCCGTTCATGATGGTCGCCATCCTCGGCGGTCTGCAGTCCATCCCCAGGGAGCTGCACGAGGCGGCCGAGATGGACGGCGCCTCGGCCTGGCAGCGGTTCTGGAATGTGACCGTGCCCGGGCTGCGGCCGGTCTCCAGCACGATCATCCTGCTGGGCACCATCTGGACCTTCAACATGTTCCCGATCATCTACCTGGTGATCGGCCAGGCCGGCGGCACCGAGAGCGAGATCCTGGTGACCTACGCCTACCGCCTCGCCTTCCAGGGCGTACGGGACTACGCGGGCTCCGCCTCGTACGGCATCGTGATCCTCTCCCTGCTCCTGGTCTTCTCCGTCTTCTACCGCCGGATGCTCAGCCGCCAGGAGGTCGCCAAGTGAGCACCGTCAGCACCCCGGCCCGCTCGCCCGAGAAGCTCCCGGCCCCGGAGGCGACCGCCCCCGCACCCCGGCAGCGCGGCCGCGGCGAGCGCTCGGCGGCCGCGTCCGTCGCGCTGCACGCCACCCTGGTCGTCGCCTCCCTCATCGCGCTGTTCCCGATCGTCTTCATCGTGCTGGTCTCGATCCGCGGTGAGAACGGCTGGACCCACCCGATGGAGATGACCGGCTTCACGCTGGAGAACTACACCCACGTCCTGGGCGACACCGAGTTCCTGACGTGGTTCATGAACTCCGCGATCGTCGCCGGCGGCACCATGCTGGTGGGCGTGCTGATCGCGGCCAGCGCCGGCTACGCGGTCTCCCGGATGCGCTTCCCCGGCGACAAGTCGCTGATGTGGTCGTTCCTGCTGTGCCAGATGTTCCCGGTGGCGGTGCTGATCGTGCCGCTCTACAACATCCTGGGCCGGCTGGGGCTGCTGGACAGCTACGGCGGACTGATCATCACCTACTGCTCGGTGTCGGTGCCGTTCTGCGCCTGGATGCTCAAGGGCTACTTCGACACCATCCCCACCGAGATCGACGAGTCGGGCCGGGTCGACGGACTGACCCCGTTCGGCACCTTCTGGCGGCTGATCATCCCGCTCGCCCGGCCGGGCCTCGCGGTCACGGCCTTCTACACCTTCCTCACCGCCTGGAGCGAGGTCGCCTTCGCCACCTCCTTCATGAGCAGCGAGGGCAAGTACACGCTCGCGGTCGGCCTGCAGACCTTCGTCGGCCCGCACCGCGCCGAGTGGGGCCTGATGACGGCCTCCTCCGTACTGATCATGGTCCCGGCCGGATTGCTGTTCTTCTTCGCGCAGCGCCATCTGGTCGCGGGGCTCACCGCAGGGGGAACCAAGGGATGAGCCGAGGGATGTGCCGAGAGATGAGCCGAAGGGTGTGCAGAGGGGTGAGCCGCGCCGCAGGCCCGACCGGCTTCGTATCCGGTCCGCGCACCGCGCGTTGACCAGCACGACAGAGCAGAGAAGCGGTACCACGCAGTTGACGACCAACGAGGGAACGTACATGACCCAGGAGCTCGCTCCCATGCCCAGCAGCCCGACCGCCGCACACTCCGCGGGCTGGTGGCGTGACGCCGTCATCTACCAGGTGTACGTGCGCTCCTTCGCCGACAGCGACGGGGACGGCATCGGCGACCTGCGGGGCATCAGAGAGCGTCTTCCGTACCTTGCGGACCTGGGCGTGGACGCCGTCTGGCTCACCCCCTTCTACGCCTCCCCGCAGGCCGACGGCGGCTACGACGTGGCCGACTACCGGGCCGTGGACCCGCTGTTCGGCGATCTGTCCGACGCCGACGACCTGGTACGCGAGGCCCACCGGCTGGGGCTGCGGGTGATCGTGGACATCGTCCCCAACCACACCTCCGACCGGCACACCTGGTTCCAGGCGGCGCTCGCGGGCGGCCCGGACGCACCCGAGCGGCAGCTCTACCACTTCCGCCCCGGCAAGGGCGAGGACGGCGAGCTGCCCCCGAACGACTGGGAGTCCGTCTTCGGCGGCCCCGCCTGGACCCGCACGGCCGACGGCGAGTGGTATCTGCATCTGTTCGCGCCCGAGCAGCCGGACCTCAACTGGGACAGCCCCGCGGTACGCGAGGAGTTCGACTCCATCCTCCGCTTCTGGCTGGACCTGGGCGTGGACGGCTTCCGCATCGACGTCGCCCACGGCATGGTCAAGGCCGAGGGGCTGCCGGACATCGGGCTGAGCGAGCAGGCGAAGCTGATCGGCGCACAGGTGCTGCCGTTCTTCGACCAGGACGGAGTGCACGAGATCCACCGCTCCTGGCGGCGGCTGCTCGACGGATACGAGGGCGACCGCATCGGCGTCGCCGAGGCCTGGGCCCCCAACGCGGAGCGGCTCGCGCTGTACGTCCGCCCGGACGAGCTGCACCAGGCGTTCAACTTCCAGTTCCTGACCTGTGAGTGGGAAGCGGCCGCGATGCACCGGGTGATCGACGAGTCGCTGCTGGCGACCCGCTCGGTCGGCGCGCCCACCACCTGGGTGCTCTCCAACCACGACGTCGTCCGGCACACCACCCGCTACGGCGGCGGGGAGCAGGGGCTGCGGCGGGCCCGTGCCGCGGCCCTGCTCACCCTCGCCCTCCCCGGCTCCGTCTACGTGTACCAGGGCGAGGAGCTCGGTCTGCCGGAGGTGGAGGACCTGCCGGACGCGGTGCGCCAGGACCCGGCGTTCTTCCGCGGCGACGGCCAGGACGGCAGGCGGGACGGCTGCCGGGTGCCGCTGCCCTGGTCGGGGGCGAAGGCCCCGTACGGCTTCGGCCCCGGCGGCTCATGGCTGCCCCAGCCCGACGCCTGGGCCGGCCTTTCGGTCGAGGCGCAGACCGGCGACCCGCGCTCCACGCTGGAGCTGTACCGCTCGGCGCTGGCGCTGCGGCGGCAGCTGGACGGCCTGGGCGACGGGGAGATGGAGTGGCTGCCCGGGCCCGACGGGATGCTGACCTTCCGCCGGCCCGGTCTGGTGTGCACCCTGAACACCCTGGACACGGAGGCCGAGATGCCGGTGCCGGGGCGGCCGGTGCTGGCCTCCGCGGCGCTGGAGTTCAGCGGCGCGGCCGTGCGCATCCCGGGCGAGACCTGCGTCTGGTGGGCAGTCTGAGATGCGCCCGGTACAGTCGCATCCCGTGACCGCACCCGCACGACTGGCAGACATCGCAGCCCAGGCGGGGGTCAGCGAAGCGACGGTGAGCCGCGTCCTCAACGGAAAGCCCGGAGTCGCCGCGACCACCCGCCAGTCCGTACTGGCCGCGCTGGACGTTCTCGGCTATGAGCGTCCGGTGCGGCTGCGCCAGCGCAGCGCGGGACTCGTCGGGCTGATCACCCCGGAGCTTGAGAACCCGATATTCCCCGCGCTGGCACAGGTGATCGGACAGGCGCTGACCCGCCAGGGCTACACCCCGGTGCTCGCCACCCAGACCCCGGGCGGGTCCACGGAGGACGAACTGACCGAGATGCTGGTCGACCGGGGCGTGGCCGGGATCATCATCGCCTCGGGGCTGCACGCCGACACCTCCGCCGACATGCAGCGCTATGCCAGGCTTCGGGCACAGGGGGTGCCGTTCGTCCTCGTCGACGGCTTCTCGCCGGAGGTGCAGGCGCCCTTCATCTCCCCCGACGACCGGGCGGCGATGACGCTGGCGGTGACGCATCTGGCGTCGCTGGGCCACACCAGGATCGGTCTGGCGCTGGGGCCGAAGCGCTTCGTGCCCGTACTGCGGAAGATAGAAGGCTTCGTCCGGGCCGTGGGAGACCAGCTGGGGCTCGCCCCGGAGACGGTCGAGGCGGAGCTGATCCAGCACTCGCTGTTCACCCTGGAGGGCGGCCAGGCGGCCGCCTCGGCGCTGATGGACCGCGGGTGCACGGCGGTGGTGTGCGCCAGCGACATGATGGCGCTGGGGGCGATACGGGCCGCGCGGCAGCGGGACCTGAGGGTGCCCGACGACATCTCGGTCGTGGGCTTCGACGACTCCCCGCTGATCGCGTTCACGGACCCGCCGCTGACCACGGTCCGCAAGCCGGTTCCGGCGATGGGGCAGGCGGCGGTGCGCACGCTTCTGGAGGAGATCGGCGGCACACCGGCGCCGCACAGCGAGTTCGTCTTCATGCCGGAGCTGGTGGTGCGCGGCTCGACCGCCTCCGGGCCCGGTCAGGCGGCCTGAGCGAGGGGGCCCGCCCCTAGGGGGCGGGTCCTCCGCAGGATTCAGCGGGTGCGCCATTAGCCCACCCGAGGGATGATCAGTGTGGGGGGCGAATCTGGCAGACTCTCGTCCCATGGGTGAAACGACCGTGAAGACTTTGGACGGCCAGAGGGCCACCCCGTTTACCCCGTCACCCATGGTGGACGAGGCCCCAGAGGATGCGCCTGCGCGTAACCGGCTGAACACGCTGCGCACCCCCCGCTATCCGCGGATCTGGTTCGAGATACTGCTCATCGCGGTCAGTTACTGGACGTACTCGCTGATCCGCAATGCCGTGCCGGAGCAGAAGGCGCAGGCGCTGCGGAACGCCGACTGGATCTGGGACGTCGAGCGGACGCTCGGCATAGCGGTCGAGCAGACGGTCAACCACGCCGTGAACTCCGTGACATGGCTGATCGTGACGATGAACTACTACTACGCCACCCTGCACTTCATCGTGACCATCGGCGTGCTGGTGTGGCTGTACCGCAGCCATCCGGGCCGCTACGCGGCCGCCCGGCTGGTGCTGTTCGCCACGACCGCGGTGGCACTGGTCGGCTACTACCTGTACCCTCTCGCGCCGCCGAGGCTGATGAACGGGCAGCATTTCATCGACACGGTCCTGGTCCATGAGACCTGGGGCTCGATGGCCTCCGGCAACTTCAAGAACATGTCGAACCAGTACGCGGCGATGCCGTCGATGCACATCGGCTGGTCGCTGTGGTGCGGTCTGATCATCTTCGCGGTGGCGGCCGCGCCATGGGCGAAGATCCTCGGCGTGCTGTATCCGACGGCCACGCTGATCGTGATCGTCGCCACGGCCAATCACTTCTGGCTGGACGCGGTGGGCGGCATGATCTGCCTGGCGTTCGGCTTCGCGCTCTCGTACGCGTGGTACCGGGCGCTGCCGCACCGGCTGCCGCGGCTGCCGGAGGGGGCGCCGCCCTCGGGCGCCCGCTCCTCGAACTCCACCGGACTCCGTCCGGGGGGACTCCAGGGGCTCGGAACGCGCCTCGGCCGAAGGCCGTAACGGCGCGCCCCCCTACGCCGTGCTGCGCACGAGGGCGGCCAGACGCCGGATCGCACGCCGACAGCCCATGCGGCTCAGCTCGAGAAGCACTTCGCCGGCCGGCCGGCGGAGCAGGACCGCCGGGCGTTGGAGGGCGTTCTGCGCACCGTGTGCGACGGCGCCGAGCGCCGGCGTACCTCCGGCACGTCTCCCGTGCGGTCCTGCGCGGGTGCGGAAAGCGGGCACGGCCGAGGCCGGAAAGCGGGCGCGGCCGAGGAACGGTCAGAGGGCCGCGCCGTAGAACAGTTCGTCGACCACCGCACGCGCACGGCGAGTGATCCGGCGGTAGTCGTCGAGCATGTCTCCCACATGGCCGGGGCCGTAGCCCAGGTAGCGGGAGACGGCGGCCAGCTCACGGCTGTCGGAGGGGAAGGTGTCGCCGGGGCGGCCGCGTACCAGCATCACGCCGTTGCGGACGCGGGTCGCCAGCACCCAGGCCTCGTCCAGGATGCCCGCCTCGTCCGTGCCGATGAGCCCCGCGGCGTGCGCTGCGGCGAGCGCCTCGCGGGTGCGGGTGGTGCGCAGGCCGGGCTCCGCCCAGCCGTGCTGCATCTGCAGCAGCTGGACCGTCCACTCCACATCGGTCAGCCCGCCGCGCCCCAGCTTGGCGTGGAGGGTGGGGTCGGCGCCGCGCGGCAGCCGCTCGGTCTCCATCCGGGCCTTGAGCCGGCGGATCTCGCGTACGGCGTCCTCGCCCAGGCCCTCGGCCGGATAGCGCAGCGGGTCGATCAGCCCGATGAAGCGCGACCCCAGTTCGGCGTCGCCCGCCATCGGCTGGGCGCGCAGCAGCGCCTGGCTCTCCCACACCAGCGACCAGCGGCGGTAGTACGCCTCGTACGACCTGAGGGTGCGCACCAGCGGGCCGCTCTTGCCCTCCGGGCGCAGATCGGCGTCGATCAGCAACGGCGGGTCGGTCGTGGGCAGCTGCAGCAGCCGCCGCATCTCGGCGACGACGGCGCGGGCGGCGCGGGCGGCCACCTGCTCGTCCACGCCGTCGCGCGGCTCGTGCACGAACAGCAGATCGGCGTCGGAGCCGTAGCCGAGCTCGCACCCGCCGAAGCGGCCCATGCCGATGACCGCGAACCGGGTCGGCAGGGTGTCGCCCCACTGCGTGCGCACGGCGGCGCGCAGCGCGCCGGAGAGCGTGGCCGCGTTGAGGTCGGTGACGGCGCCGCCCACCTGGTCCACCAGCGCACCGTGGTCGATCCGGTCGTGCCCGGCGAGCGCGGCGGACGTGTCCCGCTCCGCGGCGGGGCTCTGGTCGACGCCGTACGAGGCGATCAGGTCCGCGGCCGCGGTGCGGAACAGCTCCCGGCGGCGGACCCCGCGCGCGGCGGCCGCGGCGGCCTCCGCGGCGTCGGCGCGCCCCACCGCGGCCAGCACCTCCTGTTCCAGGTGCTCACGGCTGCGCGGGGCGAGCCCCTGCGGGTCTCCGAGGATCGCCACCGCCTCCGGGGCGCGCAGCAGCAGATCGGGGGCGAGGCGTCCGGCGGACAGCACACGGGCGAGGTTCTCCGCGGCCGCGCCCTCGTCGCGCAGCAGCCGCAGATACCAGGGCGTCTTGCCGAGCGCCTCGGAGACCTTTCGGAAGCCCAGGAGGCCGGCGTCCGGGTCGGCCGAGTCGGCGAACCAGCCGAGCAGCACGGGCAGCAGGGTGCGCTGGATCGCCGCGGCGCGGGTCATGCCGGAGGTGAGGGCCTCCAGATGGCGCAGGGCGGCGCCGGGGTCGGCGTATCCGAGCGCCTCGAGGCGCTGCTGCGCCGCCTTGGGGCTGAGCCCGGTCTCGCCGGGGGCGAGCTGGGCGACCGCGTCCAGCAGCGGCCGGTAGAAGAGCTTCTCGTGCAGCCGTCTGACCGCCGAGGCATGGCGACGCCACTCGCGGTTGAGTTCGGTGACGGGTTCGGTGCGCAGTCCGAGCGAGCGGCCGAGGCGGCGCAGATCGGCTTCGCCCTCGGGGACGAGATGGGTGCGGCGCAGCCGGTGGAGCTGGATGCGGTGCTCCATGGCGCGCAGGAAGCGGTACGCCTCGTCGAGCTGTGCGGCGTCCGCGCGGCCCACATAGCCGCCGGCGGCCAGTGCGCGCAGTGCGTCCAGGGTGGTGCCGCTGTGCAGGGTCGCGTCGCTGCGCCCGTGCACGAGCTGCAGGAGCTGCACGGCGAACTCGACGTCGCGCAGTCCGCCGGGGCCGAGCTTGAGCTCGCGGTCGATCTCCGCGGCGGGGATGTTGTCGACGACGCGGCGGCGCATCTTCTGTACGTCGGCGACGAAGTTCTCGCGTTCCGCGGCCTGCCAGACGAGCGGGGCGAGGGCCTCGATGTACGACTCGCCGAGGGTGAGGTCGCCGGCGACGGGCCGGGCTTTGAGGAGCGCCTGGAACTCCCACGTCTTGGCCCAGCGCTGGTAGTAGGCGAGATGGCTGGACAGGGTGCGCACCAGGGGGCCGTTGCGGCCTTCGGGGCGGAGATTGGCGTCGACCGGCCAGATCGAGCCCTCGACCGTGGTCTCGGAGCAGATCCGCATCAGATGCGAGGCGAGCCTGGTGGCGGCGCGCAGCGCCCTGGTCTCGTTGTCGCCGTCGCCGTTTCCGCCCGGTCCGCCCATGGGCTCCGCGACGAAGATCACATCGACGTCGGAGACATAGTTGAGCTCGCGGCCTCCGCACTTGCCCATGGCGATGACGGCGAGCCGGCACTGCGCGGCGTCCTCGGGGGCGGCGCTGCGGGCGATGGCGAGAGCGGCCCGCAGGGTGGCGGTGGCCAGGTCGGCGAGTTCGGCGGCGGTCTCGGCGACGTCGATGGTGCCGCAGACGTCGCGGGCCGCGATGGCGAGGAGACAGCGCCGGTAGGCGATGCGCAGGGTGACCGGGTCCTCGGCTTCCGCGAGCCAGTGCTCGAACTCCGCCACGCCGGGGTGCAGATCCGCCGCCTCGTAGGCGAGCAGCGCCTGCCAGTCCCGCGGATGCCGGGCGAGGTGGTCGCCGAGTGCCTCGGAGGCGCCGAGCACACCGAGCAGCCGGTCGCGCAGCGGCTTCGCGGTGAGCAGGGTGTCGAGGAGCCCCCGCCGCTCGTCGAGCTGCTGTGCTTCGACGAGCCGGACGAGGCCGCGCAGGGCGAGGTCGGGGTCGGCGGTGTCGCCGAGGGCGTCGAGCAGGACGGGGGCGCCGCGGACAGGCGTCATCTCGGGGAGGTCCAGCAGCCGTTCCGCGGCTGAGGGGTCGGTGAAGCCGTGCCGCAGGAGTCGGGTGAAGACACTGCTTCTGCGTCCGGGCACCGTCATCAAGCCGTCTCCCGCCTCTACCGCCCGACCAACGTCCGGGACCGAGCCTATCCGCAGCCGGCCTGCTCCGGGCCCCCGCCCGCCCGCTCGGGCAATCGGCTGACCGGGGCCGCCCGATGATTTCCGGCGTGCGGCGCGGTCAACACTCTGTACATCCGGGAGACTCCCGCACTCTTCTGCACCGGCCCGGAGGGCCGCAAGGCTTCCCGCTGCGTCCGAAGGAGAACTGACCATGGACTGGACGCTCGAAGTGATCGTGGTGCCCGTCTCCGATGTGGAGCGGGCCCGTGACTTCTACCGGGACAAGGTCGGCTTCCACGTCGACATCGACTTCCGGACCGACGGCGGCGCCCGGCTCATCCAGCTCACCCCGCCAGGATCCGGCTGCTCGGTCGTCATCGGCGAGAACGTCCCGATGCCCTTCGGCGCGCCGACGCCTAACCCCGGCTCGTACCAGGGTCTTCAGCTGGTGGTGGCCGACATCCGGGCGGCCCGCGACGAGTTGGCGGGACGCGGCCTCGAGGTGACGGGCCCGGTGGAGGTCGCCCCCGGGGACGGGGGCACGTTCCTCTACTTCAAGGACCCCGACGGCAACGGCTGGGCGGTGCAGGAGTTCCGCAGACGCGCCGCCGAGCCGTTGCACGAGGTGGTGCGCTCCCTCACCACCGCGACCGGGTAGCAGGGGGCGTCAGTCCTGGGGCGGGTTGTCCTGCTCGCGCCTCGGCGCTTCCGGGTCCCGCTGCAACCGGTCCTTGGCCTTCTGCTGGGCCGTGTCGATCTGCTCCTGGTACTTGCCGTGGGTCGTCTCGTCCACCGTGTCGCCGGACCTGTCGACGTCCTGCGCGGTCTTTTCCTCGTGGCCCTTGAGCATCTGCCTGAGCTTGTCCATCACGGACATCGGGTCGTCCTCTCGACGCTGTTCGGCCCCCGGTCTCCAGGGTCCCCGCACCCCGCGCGATCCGCATCCGCACGGGGGACCGGGGCGGCGACCGCGCCGGGAACCGGCTACAGCACCGGGAGGTTCTTCTTCAGTTCAAAGGCGGTGACCTCGGAGCGGTACTCCTCCCACTCCTGCTTCTTGTTGCGCAGGAAGTGAACCGGCACGCTGACCACGTGGGCGGCTGCACACCCAAGCCCCCGCGACCAGCAGCGCAGCAGCCGTCATCGGTCGTCGTTGGTCGTGCCCGGCCACCCTCCGACGGCCCACAGACGGCCCGACGCACACGACTCCGGAGGGCCCTTACGTCCCCAGCGGAACCGGTTGGTCAAGGCCCCGTAACAGACGCTCGGTCGGTTCGGGTCCGTCCACAGATAGTCCACGGAGAACCGGACCACCACCTCGAGCACGCCCCAGCCTTCCTCGTCGCGCCGCTCACGGATTTCGCAGTCACCATGTGGGGAAGTGGGGAACCATACAGGTTCCACCTGCGCTGGCGTATCGGGAACTTCAGCCAGGGAAGCAAAGGGTATTAGGCGGGCTGCGGGGTTGACGTGCGGTGGATCTGTGATGGCATCTAATCGGCGATGGACTGGGTTCCCGGTGCTCCCCGTCCGTTCCCGCACGATTCTTGCACGAATGCGGTCGCTGTTCCACACTCTTGTTCGGCGTCAGAACGTGAGAAGCTTGCTGGCATCATCGATGGATTCGGCCAGTCGATCGAGGTGTGTTGGCGCATGGTCGACACCAACCCAGGCGCTGACTTCTAGCTGACCCCTTCCATGTCGCTCGCGGACGTCTTTCCATTGGCACCGCTTAAGCGTGGCGACAACTCCTGGCACCTTTTCGTTCATGTACTTTGACAGGCTGCTTCGATCGTGCTGACCCATAGACATGAATTCAATGTTCAGCAACACCCTACCTAGTGATTCATCCCCCTGAACCTGGTAGACCACTCCAGTTGGTGGGGCGTAACGAGCGAGCGAAGCATCGAAGTCCCAGGTATAACTATGCAACGCTTCACTCCGAGCAGCAATTTCCTCGGCTAGCAATTCTGTGTCGGTCACCCGGTCCGGCTCTAGGTGAGCGGACCAAAGACGCGACAGCTCGTTGGCAATAGCTGGAACGTCAATCCTGAGAGCCTGTTGCTCAGACGTAGCCATCAGAATGCAGCGCGCGAAGCGGCTAGGCAAGGAACGCCATTTGGTATCCCGAATCATGGCGGTGGCCTGGTTGACTCTTGTGTACCATTTTTCGCTGGTGTGCTGACCCGGATAAGGGTCCTCGCCGGAGCACAGGAAATACAGAGTCATACCCAAACCGAAGGAGTCAACCGCCCCACTCCTGGTTGATACGTTTGGGATTCTCGCTATCTGCTCAGGGGCCAGGTATCCGCTCGCGGAATAGAGTACAGACTGGTCGCTGGCGCCACGGTGCCAGGAGAGGTCAAAGTCCAGCACAACCACGCGCCAGTCATCTGGAGCGTGATAAAGGCCTTCCAGCATGACATTTGGCGGCCTAATGTCCCGATGCAAAACCCGCTCGGGTAGCGACTGTGCACTTTGAATGATGCGAGCTAGATCCTTTCCAATACGCAGAACCATGTCCCAGTCATCGATTTGGTGCGCTTCTTTCGCCTGGGCCAAATTGGGCCCCTCGATCCATTCCATGGAAACGAAGGTCGGGATCTCGGAGGCATCCTTGTAGGTAACCATCCCCGACACCTGACGCTCCTGAAGAATCTTCATAGAGCGCACGCCACGCCGGAAAGCTGTGAGCTTTTCCCTGTTGCCCCTGATGTTGGAGTGTAGGATTTTGACAGCCTCGTCCTCGCCAGATGGACCGCGCGCGCGATATACGGTTCCAAATGCACCCGAGGCCTCTTCCGTCAGGAGCGTATGACCGAGCAACTCATTCTTTCCTGGGGCTGTGGACAGGAACCAGGCTGCGTGAATCTGCTCAGCATATTTCTGAGCAAAACGCTCATAGGAGTCCAGACCTTCGCCTCCAGGGGTCGACAACAGGTAAGAAGCGTGTGCGTTCAGAACCTTCCGAATCTCCTCTGCGGGCTTTCCCGTCAGTTCTTCCGGGCTTGGAATTCCTGAATTGGCCGGGGTGATTTCGGGGGTGACTGGCGGGTAATCCTCGTCGTCAGCCGCGACGTACGAAAGAAGATCCTCTAGGAAAGCGCCGACTGCAGCGTGTGAATCATCTGGGCTATGATACTTGATGACCTGAATTCCCGACTCTTCTGCCCAATCATCGGTTTCCTGATCTGCCCTATTAGTGAGCCAAAATTTTGGGCTTGCTTGAAGGTTTCGGGCTGTCAGGTACTGAAGGTGACTCCCAATGGCAAAATCGTCGACAGAGATTCCCATGAAGAGGTTGACCCACGACGAAAGACAAATTCGGATGAATTCCTTGTATGTGGCATTCCGCGAGAGTCGCTTAATCTCCTCGTGAGTTAGAATCCACGTTGATGTATCGTCAATAATGCCGTGCAGATTTACCACGAAGCGGTTATTCCCTGTTGGGAGGTTTCTCAGGCGTGCCGCCTGAGTGCCGCCAAATTCAAGTAGCCGAACTCCAGGGTTGACTATGGAAAATGCTCGCGTTGCCAGTCCGTCTAGATTCAAATTCATGATTCCACGCAGCTCTGGAATTCTCCAGAGGGATGCATATTCAGCTGGCACGTCTTTCTGTGGGTTGGGGGTTAGTGCGGCAGCGACAGAGGCATTCCAGGTACTGAATCCAAGCTCCTTTTTGAGTCGCTCAAACGCCACCCAGTAATTCGCTTCATTCCTAATGGATGCGATGTTCCGGAGATGCCTATTGCGGTCCTCTGGCAGGAAGTCTTCAGCTTTTCTCTCTGCCACCTCAAGAAGTTGCTTCTTGAGGCTCGGCCAAGTTGGCATTCCCGCGCTTGCGCTGAGGCCGGAACCTGTCCAGACCAGAATCGGCGAGGTTCGCTCGGCCACGATGGCGCGGAGCTTTTCGTGGGATGGTTGATTCGCATTGAAGGCCATCGTCAGGACCTCCGCCTGGCGGTCTGATCCAGTACTTCTAGCTTGCGACGATTTCTCAGGTATGTCACCTTGGTGGACTGTCTGATCCTTGGTGCTGGGCACCACCCGCTCCGTCGATCTCTCAAAGGTCGGTGGAGCGGCTTTGGGGTGGCGCTGCTTTGGCGCGAGTGATCATGGCCCCGTAAGCTTCCGGCGCGTCGGGCAGTCTGTGGACCTGCCCGGTAAAGCACGACGTTGGGGCCGTGATCTGCGAGGCTCGCGCCAAACTGGCTCCGTAAAGCCGTGGAGTCGACCGCCCCAGCCGCGACGCACCTCTTCTCTGGCATCAGGTGGCTGATCGCTGTAGCCCGCGGCGCGGGCACCGGCCGGGCTGGAGTGGGGCGGAGACAGGAGCGCAGGTCCGGCCGGGGGCCGCGCCGCGCGGCGAGCGAATGCGAGCCGCCTTGATGAACGTAGGAAAAGTCTGGCGTGCAGGTCTCGCACGCCACCCGGGCGCACCTCGCCACCGAGGCCGCCCACTTCCCCGGCTGCCCGGCGATGGGCCGTGCCTGATCGGCGCGGGCCTCGCTGTCGTCGTTCTGTATCACGTGGTCGGGGTGCTCGGGTAAGCCCGGACAGCGCCTCTGAGTTCTGGCAGGAGCCGGTGCTGGTGACCGCCTCTAGCACGCGGAGTGGCTACGCCTCGCCGAGCGCCGCCAGGTGGTCCGCGAAGCTCGCCGTGAGGCTTTCCAAGACCGCCTTGCCCTTCTCCGCGGTGGCCAACGAAGGGAAGCCAATGACGCCCGTCTCGGTGTATGCCTTCATGCCGAGCGTGAGCAGGAACGGCCGGTGGCTAGCGTCGTGGTCGGCGTTCTCGTAGCCCGGTCGGACAATGGAAGGTTCCGCGTGCAGCAGGATGGACGTTTCGATCTCACCCGCGTGCATATCGTCATGCGCGTTGCTGACCAGACCGCCGTGCTCGCGTGCTCGGTTCCACTCCCGCCCCTGCGGGAAGAGGCTCATGCGCGGCTCGGTGAGGTTGGCCTCCTGCACGATGTTGGAGAGTACGTAGTTCCCGCCGTGGGCGTTGACCAGCACGAGCTTCCGGACCCCGGAGGCTTCCAGGGACGACGCGATGTCCGTGATCACAGCGTGTAGGGTTCGCGCGCTGATGCTGACTGTCCCCTGCCACGTCCCATGCTCGTGGCTGCACGCGATCGTGATGGGCGGGAGAGCGAGCACCGGGTACGCGGCTGCCAGCTCGCGGGCGATGATGCAGGCGATCGCTGTGTCTGTGATGAGCGGCAGGTGGCCTCCGTGCTGCTCGTACGACCCGATCGGCAGTACGGCCACGCGCGGTGCCTGTTCCTGGACATCGGTGGTGGTGATGGTGGGAAGCAGGTTCACGGCTCTCCTCTGGTCCGGTCAGCTCCCTCTCATACTGCCCAAGAGTCGATTCAGCTCTGAAATCTCCACCAGCTTCCGCCACGGCTGGAGGAGCGGCTGGAGCCGCCCAAGCTCAGCGAAGATGCGCGCTGAGCCCGTCGCCTGTGCGATCGCGGCTGCCTCGGAGGCGGCGTTGTACGCGCCCTCCACGTCTTCGAGCTGTGCGTATGCCGTGGCGAGCCGCGCCAGGCACAGGCCCCGGTCCCGCTGCTGCTCCGCCGGCCACCGGGTGAGGCTCGCTTCCAGGGTCTTCACCGCCTGTTCGGGGCGCTGGAGCTGGAGCGCACAGTTCGCGGCTTCCATGTCGATATACGACACCGAGCAGTACGGGGCGAGGCTGGCACCGTCATCGGGGGCTTCGTCGGCGAGTACCCGCGCCTCGTCCAGAGCACGGGCACAGTCGTCGGCCTGGCCCAGCAAGGCGTAGGAGTTGGCGCGGGCCCGAAGTGCCACGGCTCGAACCTGGTGGGGCAGCTTCCGAGCCTCCTTCAGAGCCGCGTTGGCGAGGCCGACCGCGTACCCGGCCTGCCCGGCCTCAGCCGCGATGTTGCTGCGCCTGTGGAAGACATAGGCGCTGAGTGCAGGGTCGTCCAGCTCAGACGCGTAGTCGAGTGCGCGGTTCGTCCAGAGCATGGCCGACTTCGAGTCGCCCGTGTCCTGGTGGAGCCACCCCAGAAGTTCGGCATATCGGGCCCCCACGCGAACGACCTCATCCCTCAGCGGTCCGGATGCGTCCTTGCACAGCTCCTCGATCAGCGGCATTTGGCTTTGGACAGCGGGCACCAGGAAGCGGGGCCCCACCAGCGGCTCTGCCTGCACGTGCTGGAGGAACACGGACCTGAGGTAGTCGAGAATGGCCGGGTTCGCCGTGGGTGATGTCGCGCTCGGTATCGGCAGCGTGGGCAATGCTTCGAGCTGGGACGGCGCGAACTCGACAGCCAGGCCGAGTTCCATGCGGGTCGCCTCGTAGACCTCGCAGAAGAGTGCCTGGTACTCCGGCCCCGGCTCCCGCCGGCCGTTCTCGAACATGGACACCTGCGTCTTGAGGCTCGATCGCGACGGCAGCTCGATGCCAAGCCGTACGGCGGCATCCTCCATTGCGTCCATCAACTGAGCCTGGGACCATCCACGGGCCGAACGGGCCGCTTGCAGCTTCGTCTTCATCGCTCCCCCGATGTCAGGCGATGCGGCGGACTCTCATCATTGCCCAAAACTGCGCCTGACGTGGGGAGTTAACAGTTAACACCGCGCGGGTGTTAACCGCTGTCCGCTGTGAACAGGGGCGCGATGCGGCCTACTGGTTCTCGACAGCGCGACCGGAACGCTCGGCTTCCAGCCGTTCAACTCGGTCGCGAAGGTCCGAGAGCTGGGAGGTGACATGGTCGAGCTGACGCAGGACTTCGGGAAGCGTGCCGCCGGCGTCAGCGCCGTTCGACTGGGCGATGCTCTTCGGGTCGCGGGCAAAGCTGCCGCGAGACGTGGTCGTGATGAACCCTCCGTCCCGGAGGATCGTAAGTGCCCGCTGCACGGTCATACCGGAGATCTTGAACCGATCGGCCAGGTCGCGTACGGAACCGACCCTGGCACCGGGCCTGATGTCGCCGCGCAAGATCTCTTGCCGCAGGATGTCGGCTGCCTGCTCGGAGGGTGGCCTGGGGTCATCTTCAGCAATCGTCACGCCATCGAGCGTACTCACTAGCACGCCCTAGCACGGACTTCACGGGACTCTTGCACACTGGCTCGTACTAGTACATGCTGGTACGTGCCAGTACGAGTGGCCTCGAAAGAGCCTTCGCCGCCTGTGCTCGCAATGGCTCCACCTGCGTGTTCGGTGCGGGATCGCCCGACAGGAAGGCGGCTACGGCCGCGCGCCACGGGCCCCGCGCCACTGGTCCTTGAGAACTGAACAGCGTGCCAAGAGATTGATCGACAGGGGTTGCGCCCTGTCCCCGTGACGGCCGGGTGAGGACCGTCGGCGACCGCGACGCTGTCGGGGCCTGTTGGGCTCGGGTGGAGGTGCGGTCGTTCTGCTGGCGCCGAGCAGTGCGAATAGGGCGCCCCGAGATTGCGAGGCTCGGGACCGGTGACCGTGGCGACGGTACTGGTGAAACCCTCGCGCACCTTCTGTGTGATCGGAGGTCATCTTGACTCGCCGACATACGGGGGCGCCGGCCGTACGGGACCGGTACGGCGGCAACACCCCTTCGCGTCACCGAACCACCGCCGGGCGAGGCAGTGCCGGAGCTGTCCGGCACCGTCTCGCCTGGCTCCACCCGTAGCCGCAGCACTGAAGGTGCTGGGGCCGGTTGCCTCCCCTGTCCGTCTCGTACGGGCGGGGTTGAGGGGAGCCGAGCATGCGGGCTTCACAGCTGGAACGGTCGCCTGTCACCACAACACCGCGACCGCTCCGGCTTCTTCGTCCCTTCGAGTCAGGAGTGATCCATGCGTACGTACATCGGCACACACCGCGTGCTGGACGCGGCGGAGTTCGCGGAACTGGCGCTCGGTATGGAGGAACTGCCCGCGGGGATCGACCGGCACCTGTTCCGGGGCCCGCTGGCACCGGAGAGCGCCGAGGAGCGGGCGGCACGGCTGGACGTGGCCCGGGAGGTCATCGCGGACCTGGCCGCCGAGGGCGAGGCGGGTGACGAGGTCGCCGCGTGGGACGCGCTGTACGCGGATGCGCTGACCCGCACGGTGCCGTTCCTGCGCGCCGCCCGCACCGCTGGCCGTTCCGGCCAGGCCGGGGAGGTGGCGGCATGAGCCAGACCCTGACGGCCCTGTCCGCAGCGCTGCCGCTCGCGGCCGGATGGTCCGTGCACAGCCTGCGTCTGCGACGCCGGATCGAGGACGCGCGCCGCGACCCGCTGACGGGCCTGTGGACGCGCGAGGCGTTCGAGGAGCGCGCCCGCAAGAGCCTGTCCCAGGGGCAGCAGCGGGCCGTGCTCGTGCTGGATCTCAACTGGTTCAAGCAGATCAACGACACCTACGGCCACGCGGCCGGTGACGCGGTGATCAGCGCGACCGGCCAGCGCCTGGGCGGCTGGGCGGCTGAGCACCACGGCGTGGCCGGCCGACTGGGCGGGGATGAGTTCGCCGCCGTCTCCGACGTGAGCGGCACGAGGGACACCGTCACCGGCAACCTCAGCGCGAAGCTGCTGGAGTTGATCGGTCGCCTTGAGCGGCCCGTCCCCTTCGAGGGTCGCCTCATCGACGTGCACGTGTCGGTTGGGGTGGCCCGCTACTGGCGTCGCCCGGCTGATCTGTCGGCCCTGCTGCGGCTGGCCGATGAGCACATGTACCGGATCAAGCAGGAGGGCGGCGGCTTCAGCATCGCCCCCAGGCACGGGCTCGGTCCGGAGCTCGGGACGGTCAACGGCCGCCGCGAGGGACGCCCCGGCACCCACTCCGCGCCGGAGGTGGCGGCATGAGGCGCATTTTCAACCCCAAGACGCTGCTGGTCGCCGCTCTGGTCGGCGTGGTCGGGATGGCGTTTCGCGTCTCGTGGAACGCCCAGCGCGACGTGGCCCGCACGGTCGGCGCGGACGACACGGCCGCGCTGCTCTACCCCTTCGTGGTCGATGGGCTGATGGCCCTGGCGCTGGTCGCCACCCTCACCCTCACCGGCAAGGACAAGACGTTCGCGCTGCGGGTGCTGGCCGGGTACACGGTCGCGTCGCTGGTGCTCAACTACGTGCACGGGCTGGTGCCCGGACTGCACGGTGGAGGCCAGCGGATGCAGTTGGCCGACTGGGCTCCGGCCAACTGGGTGCTCGTGCTGCTGGCCACCTCGCTTCCGGTCGGGTCGATTTTCTTCGGCTCCGACCTCGTGGCTAAGGTCCTGCACCACCGACCCATCCCGACCATAAACGCGGATGAAACGGAAGACACCACAGCAAATCGGTTGAGGTCTGACCTGCACGAGTCGACCCCCGAACCAGTCCCGGCGGTGTCCGAACTGCCTGCCCCTGAGTCGGCCGACCCGGGCCCGGTCATCGAGCCGGTGGGGCAGGTCGACTCCGAGCCGGGAGACGAGCCGACCCAGTCGGCTGAGCCGGTTCCGGTGAAGGCGGTGGCTGCCGTGGAGTCGGGTCCGCGTCGGGCGACCGGTCGGGTACCGGAGGCGGCGCGGACCCCGCGCCCGGTCCGGACGCCGGATGAGCTGCTGGCCGAGGCGCGGACGGTCACGGCCGACTGGTCGGGTGCGGAGCTGACGGCTGAGGCGATCCGCAAGGCGGTGCGTACGTCATCGGCCAACGGCCGGATGCTGCGCGACACGCTGAGGGCGGAGCGCGCTGAACCGGACGCTGGCGCTGAGGCGACGGCCGCGTAATGGCCGCCCGCCGACGCCTGTACGACCCGACCGGCAAGCGGTACGGCATCCCCACCTTCCCGTGGCGGATGGCCCCGGACGGCTTGGCCACGCGCCGCCAGCTCAGGGCCCGCGGCTTACGCCCCGGCGGCCAGGAGATCGCCGCGCAAGTGCTGTGGCACTCGCACCGCTACTGGCGCCCGGGCCGCAGCTCGATCCGCGTCGCCTACCTCTACCGCCTCGACCTGGCCAAACCGGTCCGGCCGATGACGCCCGCGAAGTGGGCGGCGCTCGCCAAGGCGAACACAGCCCGCCGCATCTGCCCCGAGTGCCGGCGGGACGCCGGATACCGCATCCCGACCTCGCTCGGCCTGTGCGTGGCCTGCGCCGACGCACCCCAACTCGCTGCCTGAACGGGCAGCTTCGCCCAGCGGGGCCCGGAAGCCTCGCCGACCAAAGCGCCGTCCGGGCCCCTTCCATCCCCTCCCGTTTCCGGAAGGAATCAGCAGTGAACCACGACGACGAAAGCGAACTGTTCAACCGGCTCGAAGCCGACGTGGCCGCCGACTCAGGGGCGGAAGTGGTCGACCTGGACAAGGCCCGCTCCGTCCGCGGGTCGGCCGACTCCACCGCCTCCGAGCCGACCCCGGAACACGTCACGGAGCCGGACTCGACCGCGCGCATCATGGTCGACGGACCGGAGCAGAAGGGCCCGGGCTACTTGGGTCGGCTGGCCGGGGCCAAGCGCCGACAGGTCGTCCCCGAGTGGCTGAAGTCGACGGCCGAGCTGAAGACGGCCGCCGGGTGGGTGGTGCGGCACTACGGCCACATGGCCGGGTACCACGCCTTCCGCTCCCCGGCCTACGCCGCGCGGCTGGCGCTGCAGTCGCCGCGCGGGGCCGCGAAGTTCCTGGGCGGAACCATGCGGTGGGTGGCCGACAAGGAGGGCGAGCCGGTCCGCCTGGCCATGGTCCATAAGGAGGACGCGGCCACCTACCTCAAGCTCTCCCGGCAGCGTGACGGACGTGTCCGGCTGCGGACCCTCGTGGTCGTGCTCGCCTCGTTCATCGGCCTGGGCGCGGCCCTCGCGCTGTACGTACTCGCCCCGGCCTGGCTGATGACCGTGTCCGTGGGTGCCGTAGTGCTGGCGCTCGGCTACGCGGGCGAGTCGCCGGACGCGCCCGTCATCAACCGGGCGGTGGAGCTGCCCAAGGCGCAGAAGCTCACCAGTGACATCGTGCTGCGCGCTCTGGCCGCGCTCAGCATTTCGCAGATCAACCAGGCGGTGGCCAAGGGTCGGGAAGGGTTCGTGTTCACCGCCCCGATCACCCGCGACGGCCCCGGCTGGCGCGCCGAGGGCGACCTCCCGTACGGCGTGACGGTCTCGGACGTGATGGACCGCCGTGACCGCCTCGCCTCCGGTCTGCGCCGGCCGCTGGGGTGCGTGTGGCCCGAGGCCGTGCCGGATGAGCACACCGGTCGGCTGGTGCTGTGGGTGGGGGATCAGGACATGTCCAAGGCCAAGCAGCCCGCTTGGCCGCTGGCCAAGTCCGGCCATGTGGATCTGTTCAAGCCCACCGCGTTCGGCACTGACCAGCGCGGACGCTGGGTGGAGTTGTCGCTGATGTACATCGCGGGCATCGTCGGCGCCATTCCCCGCATGGGCAAGACGTTCCTGCTCCGCCTGCTGCTGCTCATCGCCGCCCTCGACCCGCGCGCGGAGCTGCACACCTACGACCTCAAGGGCACCGGCGACCTCGATCCGGTGGGGGAGAAGTGCTCCCACCGCCACCGCGCCGGGGAGGACGAGGAGGACATCGAGCATGCGATCCAGGACCTGCGGGCCCTGCGGGAGGAGCTGCGGCGCCGGGCGAAGATGATCCGCTCCCTGCCCCGCGACATCTGCCCGGAGTCCAAAGTCACCACCGAGCTGGCCAGCATGAAGAAGTTCGGCCTGCACCCGATCGTGGTCGGGGTGGACGAGTGCCAGGTGTGGTTCGAGCACCCCAAGTACGGGGCGGAGTTCGAGGAGATCTGCACCGACCTGGTCAAGCGCGGTCCCGCGACCGGGATCACGCTGCTGCTGGCCACCCAGCGGCCGGACTCCAAGTCCCTGCCGACCGGCATCAGCGCGAACGCCTCCACCCGGTTCTGCATGAAGGTCATGGGCCAGATCGAGAACGACATGGTCCTGGGCACCGGCTCCTATAAGCGCGGGGTGCGGGCCACGATGTTCGCCTGGGGTGACAAGGGCATCCACTACTTCGTCGGCGAGGGCAGTGACGCCCGGATCGTGCGCTCGGTGTACGTGGACGCTGTCGTGGCCGAGGCGATCGCCTCGCGGGCCCGCAAGCTGCGCGAGGACGCCGGCACCCTGACCGGTCACGCGGCCGGACAGGCCCCGGAGGTGGACGCGGCAGCGAGCTACGACCTGCTGCGCGACCTGCTGGCGGTCGTCGCCCCGGAGGAGCCGAAGGTGTGGAACGAGGTCGCCGTGGCGCGGCTGGCGGAGCTGCGGCCGGAGGTCTACGGCGGATGGGAGCCGGAGCAGCTCACCTCCGCCCTCAAGCCCTGCGGCGTCCCCACGGGCCAGGTGTGGGGCAAGACCGAGGACGGCAAGGGCGCCAACCGGCGCGGCTTCGAACGCGCCAAGCTCACCACCGCGATTGCGGAGCGTGACGGAAAGCGGGACGCGAGCTAGCCGCAACCCGCCGCTAGACCTAGCGGGCACCCCCGCTAGGTCTAGCACCCCCGCTAGCGACCCAAACAACCCCTGATCAGCCCGCTAGTGCCTAGCGGGCTCCCTCTCGCATCCCCTGAAACCGCCCTGGGAGGCCCCTTGTGACCCTCATAGCCGCCGCTAGCCTGCTGACCTTGTTGCTCACGTTCTGTTACGTCTGGCTGTGCGCCACTTCCCCGTTCGGCAACTGCCGCAAGTGCAAGGGCTTCGGCTACGCGCTCGAGAAGGACCGCCGCGGACGCCTCAAGCCCGGCAAGACCTGCCGCCGCTGCCGGGGCGACCGCAAGCGCATACGCGTCGGCCGCCACCTCTACAACGTGTGGCTGCGCCTCTACCGCGACGGCACCCCCACCCAGCCCAAGAAGTTCACCCCGAAGGGATAACCCCATGGCCATCACCGTCTCCCTCGTCGCCCTGTTCGGCCTCGTCCTGTTCTTCCTCCTGCGCTCCAAGACCCTCGGCTACGGCTCCGCCTTCATCGCCATGATGTTCGGCTTCTTCCTCGCCTCCACCGGCGCCTCCGGCCCGATCAACGAACTCACCCGCGCCGTCATCAACGCCATCCCGGACCTGTGAGGAGTCAGACAGTGAACGAGCCCCTCGCCACCCGCCACTTGCTCGCCATCGCCGCCCCGAAGGCCACACCCGCGGTGGCCACCTCCACGGTGCTCATCCTCGGGCGGATCTGGAACGCCAACGGCGCCGAACACAGCTTCGGCAACGCGGCCCTCATGGTCGTGCTCGCCGCCGGGGCCGCGACCGCCGGCGCTTTCGCCTCGGCCGGGCGCGCGGGTGATCGCGTCATCGCCGGGACCGCGTTCGCCACCGCTGGCGCGCTGGCCTTGGCCGGGGTGGCCGGTTACGCGGACGGCATCTCGCTGCCGCTGCTGCTGTGGGCGGTGGCCACCGCCGTCGCCTACGGCCTGGCCGCCCGCTACTGGCGCACCGACCGCCGCGAGCGCGAGACGCACGAGCGGCACACCGCCCAGCGGCGCGAGGAACACGCCCACGTCGAACGTGTCGAGGCCCTGCGCGCCGGGGCGCAGATCGAGGTGGCCCGCGAGGGTGCCGCCTACGCCGCCGCACTCGCCCAGGCGCTCACCGCCCGGGCCGCGCTGCCCGGCTTCGACCCCGCCGCCCTCACCCGCGCCGGACTGCCCGAACTGCCCAGCACCGACAGCACCAAGGAGGACTGGTGATCTCCCGACTGCTGGCCCGCAAGCGCCTCGCGGTCCGCTACTGGAGCGGCTGGGTCGCCACCCGGCGCGGCGGGCGCCAGATCGGCCCCCGCCCCATCCTCGCCCTGCACCGCACCCCCGACCCCGACTGCACCACCTGCGGCGGCGCGGGCGAGGTGATGAGCGGCAGCCCCGGACAGGACGAGCCGGACTGGGACGACTGCGACTGCGCGCCGTTCCTGCCCCTGGCCTACCTGTGGCTGCCCAAGCCCCCGGCCTGGCTCCGCCACCGGCGCACCGCGCACGACCCGTGGTGCACCGACCCGGCCTGCGCCCACCACCAGCACCCGTTCTAAAACTGCGAGGAGAAAACCGTGTTCGAGATCCGCGTCATCTGCCACCCCGCCCAGGCCGAACGCGTTACGCGCGAGCTGGCCGACACGTTCACCACCGGCTCCGTACGCCAGCACCCCACCCGCGACGGGCAGCGCACCCGCCTGTACGTCACCGCCGACCACAAGCCCACCGACAACAAGCCGTGGCCGACACCGCGCGAGGCGTACGCCCAGGCCCCGAGCGTCATCAGTGAGATCGGATGGACCGCCCAGGCCGCCCGCGCCATGCGCAACGGCGAACAGGATGAGCGGGAGTTCTTCCTCCGCAAAGCCGCGCTGCTGGACCGCATCGCGCTGGACGACGAGAAGGCCGACGCCCACGGCGACGCCTGCGACCTGGCCCGCCAGGCCGGACGCCGCCTGATGGACAGGGACGGTGCCGACAACGCCACTACCTGCGACGCGCGCGACTACGTCCGCCAGCAGTACGCCGCCTGGGCCAAGCACAACCAGCGCGCCGCGCTCGTGGCCGACGGGCGCTGCCCGAACTGCCAGTGGCGCGACTACCAGTGCAACTGCGCCGAGCACCCCAACGCCTGAATCCGCCCGGGGCGGTCGCCTGTCACCACAACACCGCGACCGCCCCGGCTCTCCGTCCCTTCGATAGAAACAGGAGAACGCCAAGCATGACACCTCCCAGCAAGATCCCGCTTCCGCGCGCTGCGAGCACGGATGGCGACCTGCTGCACACCGCGCTCGCGCTGGCCACCGCCGGCGTGCCGGTGCTGCCCCTCCGACGTGGCAAGGTGCCCTTCGGTAACTGCCGAGCGTGCACGGACGGTGCCTGCGGCGGGCGTCCCCACATGAAGTGCGCCGGCGCCTGCCAGTGCCCCGGCGTCTGCCACGGCTGGGCCGCCGCCACCGCCGACCCCACGGTCCTCACTTCCCCAGCATGGGCACCGGCCTGGCGGCGGGCCGTCGGCGTCGCCTACCACCCCGCTGGCGCCGGGCTCACTGTCGTGGACCTGGACGACGCTCACGCCGTCGCCTGGGCCCGCCGCACGCTGCCGCTCACCAGGACAGTGGCCACGACGCGCGGAGAGCACTGGATCTACCTGGGCACGATGCGGTCCGCCAACGCCGTACGGCCCGGTGTGGACATCAAGTCGCACATGTCCTACGCCCGCTGGCTCGGCCCCGGGAGCGGCACCATGACAGCCCTGCCGCCGGTCGTCCGCCACCTCGCCGTGAAGGAAGACACCACTCCTCCGCGCGGCGCCGTGGTCTCTTCCTCCCCCCGCGCACGGTGGGGTCGGACCGTGGCCACCGGGTGCCGCCACACCGAGACGTACGTCCGCACCGGGCTGGAAAGGGGCCTGACCAAGGTGCGCAGCCACACCGACTCCGGCGCCGGATCGCAGGCGTTCGGCGTCGCCCAGTTCCTCGCCTCCCAGCACGCCCGGTGCCCCGGACCCTGCGGACTGGACGCCATCGGGGAGGAGATCATGGCCGCCGCGGTGTCGGTCGGGGTCCCCGAGCACTACGCGCGCCGGGCTGTCACCAACGGCATGGCCACCGCCCAGGGGAGGGCAGCGTGACCGCCCCCGAAGAATTGCCCGCACCCTCCAACCCTCTGGCCGTCGCCCGGCGGCTGGTCCCGGCCTGGCGGACCGAGGACGGACGGCTAACGGTCCGCCGCTGGCGCGGCTCGTGGATGCGGTGGAACGGCACGTGCTGGCGCGAGCTGGACGAGAAGCAGGTCCGGGCCTCACTGTACGAGCGACTGGAGCACGCCATCTACCAAACGGGCACGGACAAGGACGGGGAACCCGAGTACCGCGAGTGGGCCCCCACGAAGCCGAAGATCAGCAACCTGCTCGACGCGCTGGAGGCCATCACCCTGCTGCCCGCCGATGTCGACGCGCCCGCGTGGATCGACCGCAACGCCGCTCGGCAGGACGCCAGCCCGATCGTGGCGTGCCAGAACGGGTTGCTACGCATCCACAACCGCGAGCTGCTTCCGCACGACCCCGGGTTCTTCAACCACGGCTCCGTCCCTTTCGCCTACGACCCGCAGGCGACCGCGCCGACCTGGCACTGGTTCCTGGGCCAGATCTGGCGCGGAGAACCCGACGCCATCCAGGCGCTTCAGGAGTGGTTCGGCTACGTCCTGTCCGGCCGCACGGACCAGCAGAAGATCCTGCTCATGGTCGGCCCGTCCCGGTCCGGCAAGGGCACCATCGCCCGCGTGCTGAAAGAGCTGGTCGGCAAGGAGAACCTCGCCGGGCCGACGCTCGCCGGGCTCGCCACGAACTTCGGACTGTCGACACTCGTGGGCAAGCCCCTGGCAGTCATCGCCGATGCCCGCCTGGCCGGCAACGACAACAACAGCCAGGTCGTGGAACGGCTGCTGACCATCTCCGGCGAAGACACCATCGACGTCGACCGCAAGTACCGCGAAGTGTGGACCGGCAAGCTGCCCACGAGGCTGATGATCCTGTCCAACGAGCTGCCGTACTTCGGCGACTCCTCCGGGGTCATCGCACGCCGCTTCGTGATCCTCAACATGACGGTCTCCTGGCTGGGCAAAGAGGACCCCACCCTGTTCAGCCGACTCACCGCCGAAATGCCCGGCATCCTCAATTGGGCCCTGGACGGACTCGCCCGGCTGGAAGCCAAGGGCCGGATCACCGAGCCTGCATGCAGCCGCGAGGCGGTCACCACCATGCAGGACACCGCCTCACCCACCAGCGCGTTCGTCCGCGAGCGCTGCCTCACCGGACCCGCGTGCAACGTCCCCGTAGACGCCCTGTGGGCGGTCTGGCGTGACTGGGCCGAGGACAACGGCGTACGCCCCGGCACCAAGCAGGTGTTCGGCCGCAACCTGCTGTCCGTCATCCCCCAGCTCAACCGGACCCGCCCTCGCGACGCCTACGGCCGACAGGTCGCCACCTACAACGGGATCACCCTCCGAACCCCAGAACCACATTTGTCTGAGTCGTGACTCACCGCGACTCAACACCACCCGGCACCGCTCTGAGTCGCGATGAGTCACGACTCAGAGCAATGTCACTCCAACACGTGGAGGACGCTTTGCGCGCTACCGCCCCTCCTCAGAACTCCGCCCTCACGACGCTCCGGGGTGACCTCCCGGACCGGTACCTCACCCCCGACGACATCGCCGAGCTGTTCGAGGTACCCAAAGAGACCGTCTACCAGTGGCGCAAGAAGCGGACCGGTCCGCCCGGCTTCCGCGTCGGCAAGCACATTCGCTATGACCCTGCTGCGGTCCACCGCTGGGCCTGCGAGCGCATGGCCGCCGACGCCGTCTGACACCACCGACACCACATGGGCGGGCCACTCTGTGGCCCGCCCTTCCCATGCCCGAGAAGGGACCGCCCCTCCATGGCCGGCCACATCCAAGACCGCTGGTTCAAGACCGAGAACGGCACCGACGGCAAGCCCCGCAGGGCCAAGACCGACCGCCACGGCACCGGTATGCGGTACCGGGCTCGCTACATCGGCCCCGACGGCACCGAGAAGTCCAAGTCCTTCCCCGACCGTCAGAAGCGACTCGCCGAACAGTGGCTCACTGCCGTCGAAGCCGACATGTCGCGCGGCCAGTACATCGACCCCTCGGCAGGCCGCGTCACCTTCCGCCAGTACGCCGAGAAGTGGCTGGAGACACAGACAACGGACGTGACGACGCGTTCGTCCGTCGTCGTGCAGATCCGGAGCCACGCGATTCCGTACCTCGGTTCACGGCCTCTTGGCTCCTTCCAGCCGCAGCACATTCGGGACTGGCTCAGCGAGTTGGAGCGCGCCGTACCCGCGTCCTCGTACCGGCGCGTCATCTACAACAGCGTCTCGACGGTGCTCAACGCGGCCGTTGACGATGGGCACTTGTCCAAAAATCCGTGTCACGCCCGGTCCGTCCGGCCGCCCGAGCGTGCGACTCCACGGGTCATACCGTGGTCTCGCGAACGGGTCTTCGCCGTTCGGGCGGCGCTGCCCGAGCAGTACAAGGCCGCGGTGGACCTCGGCGGCGGCTGCGGGCTGCGGCAGGGCGAGATCTTCGGCCTTGCGGAAGACGCGGTGGGCTTTGACAGCGGATGGCTCCACGTCGGCTGTCAGGTGAAGGTCGCGAACGGCCATCTCGTCTTCGGACCGCCGAAGCGCAACAAGGTGCGGGATGTGCCGCTGCCCGACCGTGTGGCGCACGCGATCAAGGAGCACAGGGAGAAGTTCCGCCCCGTGGCTGTCACGCTGCCGTGGCTGCGTCCGGACGGGCCGCCGGTGGCGAAACGGCTTCTCTTCACCCGCGTCGACGGCGGCGGAGCGGTACGCCGCACCGACTTCAATACGCGGGTGTGGAAACCCGCCCTCGTGGCCGCCGGCGTGATTCCCGAGCCTTCGCCCGGACAGCGGCACCAGGCCGCCCGTGAGCATGGGATGCACGCGCTCCGGCACTTCTACGCGTCGGTCCTGTTGGACGCCGGGGAGAACGTGAAGGCGCTCAGTGCCTACCTCGGACACAGCGATCCGGGCTTCACGCTCCGCGTGTACACGCACCTGATGCCGAGCAGCGACGGACGTGCGCGGAGGGCCGTGGACGGCATGTACGAGAGCGCCGTTCCCGCACCGGACGGCCCACAGACGGCCCAGGGCGGGTGATACGGCTCCGGGGTGGCAGTCGTTGACCGCCACCCCGGGACGCCGTGGAACGGCGGGACCTGCGCTGACCTGCGCTTACAGCACCGGCAGGTTCTTCTTCAGCTCGAAGGCGGTGACCTCGGAGCGGTACTCCTCCCACTCCTGCTTCTTGTTGCGCAGGAAGAAGTCGAACACATGCTCACCGAGGGTCTCGGCCACCAGCTCGCTGCGCTCCATCAGCGAGATCGCCTCGCCGAGGTTCTGCGGCAGCGGCTCGATGCCCATGGCGCGGCGCTCGGCGTCGGAGAGGGCCCAGACGTCGTCGTCCGCGCCGGCGGGGAGCTCATAGCTCTCCTCGATGCCCTTCAGGCCCGCCGCCAGCAGCACCGCGTAGGTGAGGTAGGGGTTCGCGCCGGAGTCGATGGAGCGGACCTCCACCCGGGCGGAGCCCGTCTTGCCCGGTTTGTACATCGGGACGCGGATCAGGGCGGAGCGGTTGTTGTGGCCCCAGCAGATGTACGAGGGGGCCTCGCCGCCCGCTCCGGCGCTGCGGGCCGAGCCGCCCCAGATGCGCTTGTAGGAGTTGACCCACTGGTTGGTGACCGCCGAGATCTCGGCGGCGTGCCGGAGCAGGCCGGCGATGAAGGAGCGGCCGACCTTGGAGAGCTGGTACTCGGCGCCGGACTCGTAGAAGGCGTTCCGGTCTCCCTCGAAGAGGGAGAGGTGGGTGTGCATGCCGGAGCCCGGGTACTCGCTGAACGGCTTCGGCATGAAGGTGGCGTGGACGCCCTGCTCCAGAGCCACCTGCTTCATCACCAGGCGGAAGGTCATGATGTTGTCGGCGGTGGACAGCGCGTCGGCGTACCGCAGGTCGATCTCCTGCTGGCCGGGCGCGCCCTCGTGGTGGCTGAACTCCACCGAGATGCCCATCGACTCCAGCATGGTGATGGCCTGCCGCCGGAAGTCCATGCCGACGTTCTGCGGGGTGTGGTCGAAGTAGCCGGAGCTGTCCGCGGGCACCGGCCGGCTGCCGTCCACGGGCTTGTCCTTGAGCAGGAAGAACTCGATCTCGGGATGGGTGTAGAAGGTGAACCCGAGGTCGGAGGTCTTGGCCAGGATGCGCTTCAGCACATAGCGCGGGTCCGCGAAGGACGGAGATCCGTCGGGCATCAGGATGTCGCAGAACATCCGGGCGGTGCCGGGGGCCTCGGCACGCCAGGGCAGGATCTGGAACGTGCCGGGATCAGGTTTGGCGATCATGTCGGACTCGTATACGCGGGCGAACCCCTCGATCGCCGAGCCGTCGAATCCGATGCCCTCGTCGAAGGCCTGTTCAAGCTCGGCGGGGGCGACGGCGACCGACTTCAGAAAGCCGAGCACGTCGGTGAACCACAGGCGCACAAAGCGGATGTCGCGCTCCTCGAGCGTACGGAGCACGAATTCCTGCTGCTTATCCATTTCCACCCATCCTTGCCGGTCAGGCCGCCTGGCGCTGTCGAGCATCGCACCCATGCGTTTCAGGCGCGTTGCGCGCCGCGGCTGAGGCCATTGTGAGTCAGGGCGAACCCCGATACGACCCTGAGGCCCCCTTATTGCACCCGGACATGTGTCAGTTCTCTTTGACACCCCCCCTCGGGGTGCGTCAGCCTGGACTGACAGATATCGGAGAGGGAGGCCGCGATGAGCCAGAGACCGGCCTCCGGCCCGTCCGGCGACGTGCTCTCCGGCGACGCGCTGCTGAAGGTCCTCACGGCCCTCGGCAACCCCCACCGCATGCGCATCGTCGCGGCGCTGCTCGGGGGACGCAACTACGTCAGCGCTCTCGCCCGCGACCTCGGCATCGGCCGCCCGCTGCTCCATATGCATCTGCAGCGCCTGGAGGCCGCGGGCCTGGTCAAGGGAGAGCTGGAGCTGTCCGAGGGCGGCAAGGCGATGAAGTACTTCGCGCTCACGCCGTTCTGCGTGTCGCTCACTCCGGAGAGCGTCGGCGGGGCGGCGCGGACGCTCACTGACGACCGCGCCGGGGACCGCGCCGAGGACCGGAAAGACACCCAGAAGGATCAGAAGGATCAGAAGGAGACGGCAACATGAACGCGGACACGGTGGCGGCGGTCGGAGCCGGCGGGGTCTTCCTTCTCCTGATCGTGATCGTCTGGCAGGTCGCGGCGACCTGGCGGGCCCGGATGCTGGCCGCCCGTGAGGACGAGTACCGGCGGCTCGCCGAGCGGTACGCCCGTCTGCTGGAGGACAACACCGAGTTGCACCGCCGCACCCTCGACGAGCTGACGCAGACCCGCTCCTCGCTGACCTCGATGGAGAAGATGATGCGCGATATCGAGTAGGCCGCGGCCCGATTCCGGGTCCGGTTCCGGTTCCGGTACGGCCAGGAGCGGCAACTCCCGGCCGTACCCATGGAGCCCGTACACATCACAGGCACAGGCGCTCATGCGCCGCGGCAGGTCGTCACACCCTTCACGCCGCGGTGCGGGCCCGCTACGCCCCGAGGGCGTGGGGACCCCGTGTGCGCCCTTCACTCCACACAAGGAGAGTACTCATGAAAGCGCTGCTCAAGCGTCTGGCCGGTGCACCGGGCGGCAGTCGCGCAAAATGGCTGGTGCTTGTCGGCTGGCTGATCGTCGTCGCGGCCCTCGGCCCCCTCGCCGGGAAGCTGGGCGAGGTCGAGGAGACCGGGCCCAACGCCTTCCTGCCGCGCGGGGCGGAGTCCGCACAGGTCAACACCGAGCTGGAGCGGTTCCGCGACGACACCCTGATGCCGGTCGTGATCGTCTACAGCTCCCCCGAGGCGATCGACGCGGCCGCCGCGGCCAAGGCCGAGGCCGATCGGACCGCCTTTGAGCCGTACGCGGCCCAGGGCGAGCAGATCGCTCCCCCCGTCCCGTCCGAGGACGGCAGGGCGCTGATGACCGCGGTGCCGCTGAACTCCACCGAGGACGGCCTGACCGGCAAGGTCGAGGAGATCCGGCAGATCGCGGGCGCCAACGCGCCACCCGGGCTGGACGTCGAAGTCGGCGGACCGGCAGGCTCGCTGGTCGACCAGGTCGCCGTGTTCGACACCCTCGACGCCACCCTGATGATCGCCACCGGCCTGGTGGTCGCCTTCCTGCTGCTGGTCACCTACCGCAGCCCGGTGCTGTGGCTGCTGCCGCTGCTGTCCGTCGGCTTTGCCGCCGTCCTCACCCAGGTGAGCGCCTATCTGCTGGCGAAGTACGCGGGCCTGCCCGTCGACCCGCAGAGCGCGGGCATCCTGATGGTCCTCGTCTTCGGCGTGGGCACCGACTACGCCCTGCTGCTCATCGCCCGCTACCGCGAGGAACTGCACCTCCACGAGGACCGGCACACCGCCATGAAACTGGCGCTGCGCCGCTCGGGGCCGGCGATCCTCGCCTCCGCCGGAACCATCGCCGTCGGCCTGGCCTGCCTCTCCCTCGCCGACGTCAACTCCTCCCGCTCCATGGGCCTGGTCGGCGCGGTCGGCGTGGTCTGCGGTTTCCTCGCCATGGTCACCGTGCTGCCCGCCCTGCTGGTCATCACGGGCCGCTGGGTCTTCTGGCCGTTCGTGCCCGCGTACGGCACACCGGTGCGCAAGGGCCGGACCGTCTGGTCCCGCATCGGCCACGCCGTCGCCCGCCGTCCGCGCTGGTCCTGGATGATGTCCGTCGCCGTCACCGGGGTGCTGGCCCTGAGCGCCGTGGGCATCGACATGGGGCTGCGGCAGTCCGAGATGTTCCAGACCAAGCCCGAGTCGGTCGTCGCCCAGGAGCGGATCTCGGCCCACTACCCGTCCGGAGCCTCCGACCCGGCGACCGTGGTGACCGACGCGGCCCGGGCCGCCGAGGTGAAGGCCGCGGCTGGCGAGGTCCCCGGCGTCGCCCGCGTCGAGGACGGCGACCGCACCCCCGACGGCGACCGCGCCACGCTCTCCGTGGTGCTCAAGGCCGCCCCCGACAGCCAGGCCGCCAAGGACGCCGTGGACGCGCTGCGCACGGCCGTGAGCGCGGTCGACGGGGCGGACGCCCTCGTCGGCGGCACCGCCGCGCAGACCCTGGACACCCAGCGGGCCGCCGACCGCGATCTGCGGGTCGTCATCCCGGCCGTGCTCGCAGTCGTCCTGCTGGTGCTGATCTGGCTGCTGCGGGCGCTGATCGCCCCCGTGCTGCTGCTCGCCACCGTCGTGCTGTCGTACTTCGCCGCCCTCGGCGCCTCGAACCTGCTCTTCGAGAACGTCCTCGGCTATGCCGGAGTCGACTGGTCGATCCCGCTGATGGGCTTCGTCTTCCTGGTCGCCCTCGGCATCGACTACAACATCTTCCTGATGCACCGCGTCAAGGAGGAGTCGGCGCGGCTGGGCTGCGCCCGCGGGGTGCTGGCGGGCCTGACGTCCACCGGCGGGGTCATCACCAGCGCGGGCGTCGTGCTCGCCGCCACCTTCGCGGTCTTCGCCGGGCTGCCGCTGGTGACGATGGCCGAGATGGGTGTGATCGTAGGCCTCGGTGTGCTGCTGGACACCTTCCTGGTCCGCACGGTCCTGGTGCCGGCCCTGGCCCTCGATCTGGGCCGCTGGTTCTGGTGGCCGGGCCGGCTGTTCCGCCGTCCCGCTCAGGAAGCGGAGCAGAGCGCGCCGCAGCGGAGCGAGCGCACGCCGGAACGCGTCTGACGCCTCGCCCGCCGCACCGAAGGCTCCCGCCGCACCGCGCGTCGGGAGCCTTCCCGCACGGCCCGCGCCAGCACGGCCCGCCCCGTACCCGAACCCGAACCCGAACCCGAACCCGAAGCCGCAGCCGCAGCCGCAGCCGCAGCCAGGCCTACACCCACACAGCCACAGCCGCACCCACACCCGCAGCCGCGGGCAACGGCGACCGGGAGTCCGCCCCCGCCCCCGGACGCCCCGGCGGAGCCGAACCCCGCGAGCGGCGGGGCACGTCCCGCGCACTACCATCGGCGGCCATGGGCGCCCCGCGGCCCGGCCGCCTCGCGTACACCGCACGTCCCACGGCCCTGACGACCGCCGTGGCGACGCTCCTCGGCGCGCTCTTCCTCTGCCTCGGCCCGGCGGCCGACCCGCACCACGCCTCCGCCGCCGCCCCCGCCCGCACATCCGTCGGCATATTCGCCGGCAACTCCGCCGGTGCCTTCGGCTTCGCCGCCGAAGGCGCGCAGAGGCCGCTGAACCCCACACGGAGCGCGTACACCTGCCCGTACGACGAGGGCCGCTGCGCGCTGACGCCGGTGGCGTCCGCCGCCGTGCTCACCGGGCCCCCGACGGACGCCCCGGTCGACGCGGACGCCTCATCCGTGCGCGCCGCCCCGCCGGCGAAGGACCACGGGCGGCCGCCCCGCGGCGAGGCCCGGCCCCGCGCCCCCGACCTGCATGTCCTTCAAGTGCTGCGGACCTAGACGGAACCGGAAGAAACGGCTCCGTCAGACCAGCACACACTCACGAAGGACCTTTCACACCATGAACTCCCGCAGCAGTGACCGCCGTGCCCGGGTAGAGCAGATGCGCCGCGCCGAGCAGGCACGTGAGCGGCGCAGCCGCATCCTCACCCTCGCCGTCAGCGGCGTCGTCGTCGCCGGCCTGGTCGGCTTCGGCGTCTTCGCCCTGAGCCAGGAGGCGGAGAAGAAGGAGCGGCGCGAGGCGCAGGCCAAGGCCCCGATCGCGGACGAGAAGTCCTGGGACGCGCAGACGCTGGACCGCAACCATGTCGAGACCCCCGTCGACTACCCGATGAAGCCGCCGGTCGGCGGCGACCACAGCCCGGTGTGGATGAACTGCGACGGGGACGTCTACCGGGAGCCGGTCCCCGCGGAGAACGCCGTGCACTCACTGGAGCACGGCGCGGTCTGGGTGACGTACGGCGGCAAGGCGTCCGACGCCGATGTGGCCACGCTGGCCGCGAAGGTGAAGAAGACCCCGTACTCCCTGATGAGCCCCGTTCCGGACCAGACCGGGGCGATCACGCTGAGCGCCTGGGGCAAGCAGCTCACCGTTGACGGGGCGGACGACCCGCGCGTGGACCGGTTCTTCACCAAGTACGTCCAGGGCCCGCAGACCCCGGAGCGCGGCGCGGTCTGCACGGGCGGGGTGGACCGCGGGTGAGCGGCTCCGGAAGCGGACTGACGCGAACTCACCGGGCGGCGATCGCCGCGGTCGTCCTGGCTCTGCTGTTCGCAGGGGCGGCGGTCGTCTCCTCCGCCGTGGGCCGGGGCGACGCCGGCGCACCCCCCGCGCCGTCGACGGACTCGCCGGACGCGGGGTTCGCCCGCGATATGTCGGTCCATCACCAGCAGGCGGTGGAGATGTCCTTCATCGTCCGGGACCGCACGGACGACGAGGATGTGCGCAGGCTCGCATACGACATCGCCAACACTCAGGCCAATCAGCGCGGCATGATGCTGGGCTGGCTGGATCTGTGGGGGCTGCCCGCGATGGAGACGGGCAGCGAGCCCATGGCCTGGATGGCAGACGCCGACGGCCACGGTGGCCAGGACGACCGGAGCGGCGGCCGGAGCGGCGGCCAGAGCGGCCACCCGGCCGGGGACGGCCCGCTGATGCCGGGCATGGCCACCAAGAAGCAGCTGGAAGAGCTGCGCGCCGCCTCGGGGCGGGACGCCGAGATCCGCTTCCTTCGGCTCATGATCGCCCACCACAAGGGCGGGGTCGCGATGGCCGAGGCGTGCGTCGGGCAGTGCGCCGTGGAGCCCCAGCGGAAGCTGGCCCAGGGCATGGTCGACGCGCAGCGCTCGGAGGTCGAGCTGATGACGGACCTGCTGCGCAAGCGCGGGGCGGAGGTCGCCGCCCCCTGAAGCCGGCGGGCGGCGCGCCCCGACGCGCCGCCCGCCGGTGAGGCAAGCCGTGCCCCGCCTTGCCCCCGCCCCCGCCTTGCCCCCGCCCTTGCCCTTGCCCTTGCCCTTGCCCTTGCCCGCCAAAGCGTCCGGGGAAGGGTGTCGGTCCCGGCTGCGGGGGTACCCCGTGCGGTGCCAGGTGGTGCGGGGTTGCCCCGCACTCCCCGTTCAGTCGTCTGCGGTCGCGTCCTGCGAACGGCGCAATGACGATGGTGACAGGAGGTATCTACCATGACGACCGCACGAGACATCATGCACACCGGGGCTCGGTGGATCCCCGCACACGAGACGCTCGACCGGGCTGCGCAGCTGATGCGCGAGCACGGTGTGGGGGCGCTCCCCATCGCCGACGCGAACGAAAGGCTCTGCGGCATTCTCACCGACCGCGACATCGTGGTCGGCTGTGTGGCCATGGGCCGTGACCCCTCGAAGGTCACCGCGGAGGAGATGGCACAGGGGACGCCGCGCTGGATCGAGGCGGACTCGGATGTGGAGGCCGTGCTCAACGAGATGGAGAACCACCAGATCCGCCGCCTGCCGGTGATCGACAACAAGCGGCTGGTGGGGATGATCAGTGAGGCCGATCTCGCCAAACATCTGAGCGATGAGCAGCTCGCCCACTGGATGGAGCGGGTCTACGCCCTCAGCTGAGCGGACGCGGCCCGCTCAAGGCCCCCCGTTTCACGGCCCCCCGTTTCAAGGGCCGCCCGTTTCCAGGATCGCCCGCGCCACGGTCCGCGGGCAGTCCAGCGTCATCAGATGGCCCGACTGCTCGACCGGTTCAAAGCGGGCCGCGCCGAGCAGCCGGGCCAGTGCGCGCTGCCGCCCGGTCCAGCGGGCGTCCGCGCCCGCCGCGAGGACCGCGACCGGCAGGCCGCGCGGCAGCGGACGGTCCTCGCGCAGCGCGAGGAGCTCGGCGGCGACGGCGCGGTAGTGCGCGTTCTCCAGCAGGATGCCGCGGGTCACCCGCGAGGCGCCGTAGCAGCGGCGGACGAGGGGGTACGGGGCGGGGTCGCCGCCCCCCGTACGGGACAGGCGCACCGCGGCGCGCCGGGCGGCCGGGCCGAGGGCGGCGGGGGCTCCGACAGCGGTGAGGGCGGCCCCGATCCCGCGGGCGAGGACTGTGCGCACGGCGGGGGCGGCGGGCGTACGGGCGGTCTCCTCGACCGAGGAGTCGACGAGGACGAGTCCCGCGGTGCGGTCCGGGTGCAGCCGTGCGAACGCCTCCGCGTGGAACCCGGCGATCGAGTGCCCGGCGACCACGGCGGGCTCGCGGAGGCCGACCGCGTCGAGCAGGGCGGCGATCCGGCAGGCCTCCCCGGCGGCGGAGGGCGGCACGGCGGCGGGGCCGCTGAGCCCGTGGCCGGGGCGGTCGAAGCGGACGACGGTGCGGTGCGGGGTCAGGAGGGGGACGACGGGGTCCCAGTCGAACCAGGCCATGCCGAGACCGGCGCTCAGCACGCACACCGGCCCGCCGCCCTCGACGACCACATGGTGCGGCACTCCTCCCACCCGTACGAAGGCGTCGGCGACGGTCATCCGCGGCTGTCCTTCCGCTCGTGCACAGGGGCCTTCCGCTCGTGTACGGCGGTCTGCTCGCGTACAGCAGCCCGTTCGCGTACGGCGGTCCGTTCGCGTACAGCCCGTTCGCGTACGACGGTCAGGGCGAGCACGCCGAGCCAGCCCGCCACGAGGAGCACCTGGAGCCGCTGGCCCGCGCCCAGGGCCCAGGTCCCGCGGCCCGCTTCGAAGGCGGCGACCGCGGCCAGCGTCCAGACGGTGGCGGCCAGTTCGAGGGCGACGAGCGCGGGGCCGACTCGGGCCAGCGGCGACGGCCGGGCGCAGCGGCGCGCGGCGACGGTGAGCGCGACGACGCCGACGAGCGCCCCGGTCATCGCGAGCGCGGAGCTGACGGCGTGCGCGGTGTGCGTGGCGGGGACGAGTCCCGCGGTCTCCCGGGCCGCGCACACCGGGTCGGCGGTGGGCGTGCAGCTCAACGGCAGCCGGGAGTCCACGGCCGTCGCGGCCCCGAAGAGCGCGAGCCCCGACCAGCCGACGACCTCCCACACGGTGCGCCGGGAACGCTCGCCGCTCCACAGGGCCGGCAGCGCCCCGGCGAGGACGAGCAGCCCGGCGGCCAGGTCGGTGGCCCGGAAGAGCCCGCCGAGCGGCTGGTCGGCGGCGGCGAGCTCACTGACGTACGTCTGTACGGGGTTGAGCCCGGTGGCCACGACGACCTCGAGGACCCAGGCGGTATAGGCGACGGCCCCCAGCGCGATCAGCAGCGCGACGGGCCGTGCGGCACGTGGGGACAGGGCTCGTTGGGACAGGGCGCATCGGGACATGGCGCGTCGGGACATGGTGGGCCGATCGTATGGGACCGCCCGTATGTCCCCGGTTACCTGATGGGGTGGGGAGAAAGGCCGCGGGCGTGACGCTCGTCCGGGATTCATGGGGTTCGCCTACGGCCGTGCGGCAGGGATTCGCCTGCCGGGGACGCCCCGGGGAATGTCCACCCGCCGGGCAATCCGGTTTCCCCGGGCGGCCGAGTCGGTCGCCGGAGCGTCACCAACCCGTCGGCGGCGGTGAGGTCAGCCGGTCCGCGAGCCGTGCCAGCCGTTCCTTGAAGGGCCGCCGCCCCCGCGGCGCGGGCATGTTGTTCTCCCCCGCCGCCGCGCTGACCAGATGCTGCACCGTGTCCAGGTCCACCGCCGTGGACTGATTCGCCGTCAGCGACTCATGGGCCAGCCCCTGGACTTCCGGATCGCCGCCGTCCAGGGTGAGCACCGTCGCTCCCGCCCGCCGTGCGTCGTGGACACGTTGCAGCAGACCCGCGCCCGGCGAGGCCGGAGCCACCAGCAGCAGCGTCTCCCCCCGTCCGGCCGCCTCCAGCCGGCCCAGGCCCACGGCCAGCTGCGCCGGGTCCCCGGTCCGCACGCGGTGCCGCACCAGCGTCGGCGTCAGCTCCGGCAGCCCCGACCAGGCGGCCTCGTCCATCAGATGCGCCGCCAGATGCCAGGGCTCGTACTGCTCCGTGCCGACGAGCAGCAGCCCGCCGCCGCGGCCCGGCGCGACCGAGGCCCGCAGCGCCTGAGCGAACCGACGGGTCGCCTCGGGCCACTCCGTACCGCTCAGGACTTCGCGCAACAGCGCGACGCGCACCGCATCCATGGGCGGCACCCTGGAGTCCGGGCGGTCCGCCCGCCCGCGGGTTGCCACCCACCTCACCCGTACGGGCTACAAGAACCTGCCAGTAATGTCGGGACCATGACTTCACACGACACCGGCTCCGCCGACTCCGGCGCCGCGCCCAAGCCCCCCGCCAAGGACCCCTGGGACCTGCCCGACGTATCCGGCCTCGTCGTCGGCGTCCTCGGCGGCACCGGCGACCAGGGCCGAGGGCTCGCTTACCGTCTCGCCCTGGCCGGACAGAAGGTGATCATCGGCTCGCGCGCGGCGGAACGCGCCGAGGCCGCCGCCGCCGGGATCGGCCTCGGCGTGGAGGGCCTCGACAACGCCGAGTGCGCGCGCCGCAGCGATGTGGTGATCGTGGCCGTGCCTTGGGACGGACATGCCAGGACGCTTGAGGCGCTGCGCACGGAGCTGGCCGGCAAGCTGGTCGTGGACTGCGTCAATCCGCTCGGCTTCGACAAGAAGGGCGCGTACGCCGTCAAGCCCGAGGAGGGCAGCGCCGCCGAGCAGGCCGCGGCCCTGCTGCCCGACTCGCGGGTGACCGCCGCCTTCCACCATCTGTCCGCCGTGCTGCTCCAGGACACCTCGCTGGACGAGATCGACACCGATGTGATGGTGCTGGGCGAGAGCCGCGCGGACACCGACGTCGTGCAGGCGCTGGCCGCCCGCATCCCCGGCATGCGCGGGGTCTTCGCGGGCAGACTGCGCAATGCCCACCAGGTGGAGTCGCTGGTCGCCAATCTGATCTCGGTGAACCGCCGCTACAAGGCGCACGCGGGGCTGCGGGTCACCGACGTGTGACCGGAGCGCGGCCCGTGCAGGGGCATGGGGGACACTGTTCCGGTACGTATCGCCGCGCCGCGGCCGACCCGCGGCCGGACCGCCACCGGACAGGAGCCGACTCCCATGCCCCGTCTCGCCCTCTACGCCCTCGTCGTCTGCGCCCTCGCCCTGGCGGCGGCCGTCGTGTCCTTTGTGCAGGGCAGCTGGCTGGGGATCGTCTGGGTGCTGCTGGTCGGCGTCTCCTCCAACATGGCGTGGTACTACCTGCGCCGCGCCAAGGTCACGGGGACCGCCAGGAGCTGAAGCCCGCCCCGCCGCCGCCCCGCCGTCAGCCGCCGTCAGCCGGCGTCGTCCCGCCGTCGTCCTGCCGTCAGCCGACCAGCTGCTCGCACAGCGGGTTCGCGTCCTCCCAGAAGCGGAAGTACTGGTACCCGCAGTAGGCGTCGTTCTGGCTGATGCCCAGGGCGTCGAGCAGCGCGTACACCGCGTCGAAGAACGCGTTGTAGACCTCCGGGACGAAGAACAGCAGCACGAAAACGAAGATCAGTCCGAACGGCGCGAAGGGCTCCACCTGCCGGCGGACCTTGTACGAGAGCCAGGGCTCCAGCACTCCGTAGCCGTCCAGGCCCGGCACCGGCAGGAAGTTCAGGATCGCGGCCGTGACCTGAAGCAGCGCCAGGAACGCCAGCGCGAAACGGAAGACGCCCGGCACCCCGTCCAGGGCGTCCAGCCAGAACGGCGCGGTGCACACGATCGCGAACAGCACGTTCGTCAGAGGCCCCGCGGCCGAGATCAGACTGTGCTTCCAGCGGCCCCGGACACGGCCGCGTTCGATGAAGACCGCACCGCCCGGCAGACCGATGCCTCCCATGATCACAAAAACCACGGGGAGCACGATGCTCAGCAGCGGATGCGTGTACTTCAGCGGATCGAGGGTCAGATAGCCCTTCGCGCCCACCGTGATGTCGCCGCTGTGGTGCGCGGTGCGCGCGTGCGCGTACTCGTGCAGACAGAGTGAGACGATCCAGGCTGATGTCACGAACAGGAACACCGCGAGCCCGGCGCTCGCGGCGAAGTCCGTCCACACCGCCCAGCCCGTCACCGCCATCACGGCGACGATCCCGAGGAAGACCGGGCTGATCTTCCACTCGCTGCGGCGGGTCGCGGCGGTGCTCATGGGCTTCGGCTCCCGGAGGTCGGACATGCGGCTGCGCGTACGGCGGCGCGGTACGGCGGTCATGCGCGGTAGACCGTACCGGCACGCGGTGAAACGCCCCGGGCCGGGTGCGGGGTTCCCGGCCCGTGCGGCTCGGGGGCGGCGCGCGCAGGGGTGCGGGCCGATACTCGCGCGCGCTCCAGGACGGTCGGCGGACACAATGGCCGGGTGCACTATCGCGTACTCGGCCCGACTCGGGCACTCCACGACGACGGCACGCCCGTGGCTCTCGGCGGACCGCGGCTGCGTGCGCTGCTGACCGCGCTGGCACTGCGGCCGGGGCGGGCGGTCCCGGTGGGCGCCCTGGTCGACGAGGTCTGGGACGGGGAACCGCCCGCGGACGCGGTGGGCGCGGTGCAGGCGCTCGTGGGTCGGTTGCGCAGGGCCCTGGGAAGGGCCGCGGTGGCCTCCGCCGAGGGGGGCGGCTACCGGCTGTGCGCGGAGCGCGACGCGGTGGACCTGCACCGGTTCGACCGGCTCGCGGGCGAGGGGGCGCGGGCGCTGGCCGACGGCGACGCCGCCAAGGCGACGGCGCTGCTCGACGAAGCGCTCGCGCTGTGGCGCGGCCCGGCGCTGGCGGATCTGCCGAGGCGGCTCGTCGAGGCCGCCCGCTGGGAGACGCGGCGACTCGACGCCCGGCGCACCCGGCTGACCGCGCTGCTCGCCCTCGGCGGCCGGGCGGAGGAGGCCCTCGCGGAGCTGGCGGAGCTGTGCGCGGCGCATCCGCTCGACGAGCGGCTCCAGGAGCTGCGGCTCAGGGCACTGCGGGACGCGGGGCGCACCGCGCAGGCTCTCGCCGCGTACGAGGAGGTCCGCCGCACCCTCGCCGACCGCCTGGGCGCGGACCCGGGCCCGGGCCTGCGGGCGCTGCACGAGGAGCTGCTGCGCCCGCACCCGTACGTGGCGTTGGGCGGCTCCGCGGCGGGGCAGGCCCCCGGCGCCGGACCGGTGGGCGACCGGGGCCGGACCGCCGCGACCTCTGGGGCCGGGGCCGCAGGGGCCGCCGGGGCGTCCGGGGCCGGG
>NZ_JARWBG010000059.1:0-37949 GCF_029846775.1 Streptomyces chengmaiensis | reverse complement strand
CGGGGCCCGGAGGGCGGTCGCCGTCGCCGGGCAGCTGCCCGGCGACGGGCCCGCGCCCGAGCCCAAGCCCGGGCGCTTGGACGGCACAGCCTCCGCGGCTGCCGCCGCCGCACGTCCGGCGGCGCCCGGCACACCGCCGCCCGGCAATCTGCGCGCCCGGCTCAACAGCTTCGTGGGACGCGGGCCCGAACTGCGGGCCATCGGGCAGGACCTGGCCCGCACGCGGCTCGTCACACTCGTGGGGGCGGGCGGCTCGGGCAAGACACGCCTGTCGCAGGAGGCGGCCGAGCAGGCCGCGGGGACGGGCCCGGCAGGGACCGCGGAGGCGGAAGCGCCCTGGCCGGACGGCGTCTGGCTCGCCGAACTCGCGCCCGTGGACGACCCGGAGTCCGTTCCCGAGGCGGTCCTCAGCGCACTCGGGGCGCGCGAGACCGTGCTGTGGGGCGCGGGCGCGGACGAACTCCGTGCGGGCGGCGAGAGGCAGAGCGGCGACGCCTTCGTACGGCTCGCCGAGCACTGTGCACGGCGGCGCATGCTGCTGCTCCTCGACAACTGCGAGCATGTCGTCGACGCGGCCGCCTCGCTCGCCGAGCGGCTGCTGCAGCGCTGCCCGGGGCTCACGGTCCTGGCGACCAGCCGCGAACCGCTCGGCGTGCCGGGCGAGTTGGTGCGCCCGGTGGACCCGCTGCCCGACCCGATGGCGCTGCGGCTGCTCGCGGAACGCGGCGCGGCCGCGCGGCCCGGCTTCCGCGTCGACGCGGACGAGGCGACCGCGGCGGCCGCCGCCGAGATCTGCCGCCGCCTCGACGGGCTGCCCCTGGCGATCGAGCTCGCCGCGGCGCGGCTGCGGATGCTCACGGCCCGCCAGATAGCCGACCGCCTCGACGACCGGTTCCGACTGCTGACGAGCGGCGCGCGCACGGTGCTGCCGCGTCAGCAGACGCTCCGCGCGGTCGTCGACTGGTCCTGGGACCTCCTGGACGCCCCGGAACGCGCGGTGCTGCGCCGCCTGTCGGTCTTCGCCGGCGGCTGCGACCTCGCCGCGGCGGAATCGGTCTGCCGGGACGCGACCTACGACGACGGGCCGCCCACCGAAGCCCCCGGGCCTGCCGGTGAAGCGCCCCCGGCCGAACCGCCCTCCGGCGGCCGGGCCGCCGAGCCGACCGCCGGCTACGCCCGCCCGGCCGACACGACCCCGGCCGGCCCCTCCGACGCAGCCGGACCGGGCACCGGCAGCCGACCCGCCGACGGCCCGACCCGCACCCGCGCAGGCGGCACCGCGGATCTGGCCGGATCAGTGGACGGCAGCCGGTCTGCCGAGACCGCCGAATCCGCCGGTGGCCCGACCCGCACCCGCACGGGCGGCGCCGACGCGCCCCCCGCCGGACCCGCCCCCCGCAACCGACCGCCCACCGGAGCCCACGGGCCCGCCGGAACCCCCGGGCCTGCCGGTCACTCGACCCCGGCCGTCCCGCCCCCCGGCAGCCAAGCCACCAAAGCAACCGACCCGGCCAGCGACCCAGCCGCCCACCACCCCCAGCCGACCAACGCAGGGGGCGCGGCCCAAACCTCCGAACCCGCTGGACCGGCCTCCGACAGCCGTCCCGCCGGGGCCGTGGTCGCCGGACGCCCCGGGCCGGACGCTGACGCGGCGGCAGGCAGCGCCCGCTCCGGTGCGTACGACGGGTCATCCGGCCCCGAGCGGCCCGCCGGGGGTGCGGGGGCGGCAGCCCCCGTCCCCTCCGGGCGGCACGCAGTGCCGGGCGGCCCCGGCGTGCGGGAGGCCGACGTCGCCGGGGTTCTCGGGGCGCTCGTCGACAAGTCGCTTGTCGTCGCCGCGCCCGGCGAGGACGGAGACATGCGCTACCGGCTGCTGGAGACCGTCGCGGAGTACGCGGGCGAACGGCTCGACGAGGCCGGAGATCGGCACGCCGCAGAGCGGCGGCATCTGGTGCACTACCGGGAGCTGGCCCGCACCCTCGACCCCCGCCTGCGCGGCGGCGGGCAGCGGGCCGCGCTGGACCGGCTGCAGCTGGAGCACGAGAATCTGCGGACCGCGCTGCGGCACGCGGTCGCCTCCCGCGACGAACACGAGGGGCTCAGCCTGGTGCTGTCGCTCGCCTGGTACTGGCAGCTGCGGGATCTGCGCAGCGACGCCCGGCACTGGACGGACGCCGTCTCCGCTCTGGGGCCGGACCCGTTCGCGCCGCCCGTCGTCCCGGCCCCGCCGCTGACGGAGCGCTGCACGGACGCCCCTCCGCCGCTGCGGGCGGAGCTGCTGGCGGAGGCGCGCCGGCAGATCCGGCTGGTGCGCATGGTCAATATGGACCACGGGGTGGAGGAGTGGATGACCCCGGAGCGCCGCCGCTGGCTGGACGCCGTGGCCGAGGCGTACCACCCGGGTCTGCCGCAGGCGTGCCGTTTCCCCGCCTCGCTCTGGTTCTTCGCCGTCCTCATCGCCGGCGACGGCGAGCGCATGCTGGAGATCCTCGACTCGAGCGCCCGCACCGCGGAGGAGGCGGGCTATGACTGGGAGTTGGCGGCCGTGCTCCAGGTACGGGCCAACGCGCTGGCCAACCGCACTCTCTGGGCGGAGGACGCCCGCCGCGACGCCGACCGCAGCCTGGAGATCTTCGAGCGGCTCGGTGACGCCTGGGGAGCCGCCGAGGCGCTCTCCGCGCGCGGCGAGGCCCATGAGCGCAGCGGCGCGTACGAGGAGGCGGCGGCCGACTACCGCCGGGCGATCGACCGTGCCGCCGTCCTCGGCGCACAGAGCCAGGTCTCCCTGCTGCGGGCCAGGCTCGCGGGGGTGCTCGACGAGATGGGCTGCGGAGCGGAGGCCGAGACGATTCTGCACGAGGTGATCGCCGCCGGCCCGGAGAGCGGCAGGGAGGGCCCGCTCGCCGCCCGTCTGATCCTCGCCCTCCGGCTCACCAGGACCGGTCGCACCGCCGAGGCGCGCAGCCATCTCGGACTGCTGCTGGACGACTTCCGGACCGAGACGCTCGCCGTTTTCGAGGGGCTGGCCCATGGAGTCTTCGCCTGTGTGGAGGTGTTCGACGGCGATTTCGACGCGGCTCTGGCCCGCTGCCGCCGCGCGCTGGAGCTCGGCTCCACCCCGCTGTCGATGATGGTCGCCCCGCAGCTCTCCGCCTCCACGGTGCTCACCGCGGCCCGTGCGCTGACCGGGCTGGGCGGGGAGGCGCGGGCGCTGCGGGCGGCCCGGCTCATCGGCGCGCACGACGGCCTGCTGCCGCCCGGCCATTTCCCCACGTCCTTCGAGCGGGAGAACCGGCGGATGGCGGAGGAGGCCGCACGCGCCGTGCTCGGGGACGCGGCGTTCGACGCCGCGCGGGCCGAGGGCGGCGGTCTCGGCGTCGAGGGGGCCGCCGCCCTGCTCTGAGCCGTACGGGCCGGGTGGTCAGCTCTTCTTGCGGAACCGGGCGACCGCGAGCGGCGCCGTGACCACTGTGATCGCGGCGGCCCAGCCCAGCGTCATCCACACCGGGCCGGCCACCGGCCCTCCGTTGATCAGGTTCCGGGCGGCGTCCGCGAGGTTGGAGAGCGGGTTGTACTCGGTGAACGTCTCCAGCCAGCCCGGCATGGACGCCGTCGGGGTGAAGATCGACGAACCGAACTGCAACGGCATCAGCACGAGCATGGCAATCCCCTGCACCGCCTGTGCGGTCTTCATGGCGATACCCAGCAGAATGAAGATCCACATCAGCGATGCGCCGAACAGCATGGACAGTCCGACCGCGGCGAGCAGCTCGAGCACCGAGGTCTTGATCTCCAGGCCGACCAGAAAGCCGATGCCGAGCAGGATCGCGGTGGCGACCAGCATCCGGCCCATCTCCACCACGATCTTGGCGATCAGCACGGACGACCGGGCGATCGGCATGGTCCGGAAGCGGTCCATGACGCCCTTGCGGAAGTCCTCGTTCATCCCGGTGCCGACGGCCATGGCGACGTTGAGGCCCATCATGGCCATCAGCCCGGGGATCACATAGTTGACGTATGCGTCGCGTCCGCCTCCCATGAACGCGCCCACCGATCCGCCGAAGACATAGACGAACAGCAGCGTGAAGACGATCGGCATCAGCAGAGCATCGATCATGGACTGCGGATCGGCCTTGATCTGCAGGGCGTTGCGGCGTACCAGCGCCCCGATGTGCCGGAGGTTGGCCCGCAGCCCGATGCGGGCCTCTGCGGCGGTGACGGCGACGGCGCTCATACGGCGGCCTCCTCGTACTGCTCGTGCGCGTCGTGCCGGCCGGGCCGGTCGTGCGCGCTCTTCTCTCCGGTGATCGCCAGGAACACCTCGTCGAGGCTCGGCAGATGTGTGCCGATGTGGGCGAGGGAGAAGCCCTGGGCCCCCAGCAGGCCCACCACCGCGGTCAGTTGCTCATCGCTGAGGATCGGCACATAGAGCTGCCCCTCCTCCGGCACGGCACGGGCGCCGACGACGCCGTCCAGCCCCGCCGCGGCGATCGCCGCCGCCATCGCGGTCAGCTGCGCGGGGTCGCTCGGCCGCAGCTGCAGGGTGCGCCCGCCGACCTTGGCCTTCAGCTCGTCGACCCTGCCGCCGGCGATGACCCGGCCCCGGTCGATGACCGTCAGCTCATGGGCGAGTTGCTCGGCCTCCTCCATGTACTGGGTGGTGAGCAGCACGGTCACACCGTCGGCGGTCATGCTCCGCACCTCGTCCCAGACCTCGTTGCGGGTACGCGGGTCGAGGCCGGTGGTGGGCTCGTCGAGATACAGCACCGCCGGGCGGCCGATCATCGAGGCGGCCAGATCCAGCCTGCGGCGCATGCCGCCCGAGTACTGCATCGCCGGGCGGCGGGCGGCTTCGGTGAGCGAGAACCGCTCCAGCATCTCGTCGGCCCGCCGCCGCGCGTCCCTGCGGGACAGATCGAGCAGCCGGCCGATCATGTAGAGGTTCTCCCAGCCGGAGAGCTTCTCGTCCACCGAGGCGTACTGGCCGGTCAGCCCGATGACCCGGCGCAACTGCCGCGGCTGGCTCAGTACGTCGTACCCGGCGACCGTCGCGGTCCCCGCGTCGGGCTCCACCAGGGTGGACAGACAGCGTACGAGGGTGGTCTTGCCCGCCCCGTTGGGCCCCAGCACGCCGAGGACCGTGCCTTCCCGCACCTCGAGGTCCACCCCGTCCAGCGCCTTGGTCTCGCCGTAGTGCTTGACCAGCCCCCTCACCTCGACGGCCGGCGGGCCGTGTCGGGGGTCGTCGTCGATTCTCTTCATGCGGCCACGCTGTCAGCCGCCGCCGACAGATCGCCGACAGACCACCGACAGCCCGCCGATGGGGGATGTCGGCGGGCTGTCGGCTGGTGCCGGGAGTGGCTCAGTGGAAGGTGTGCTCCTCCTGGGGGAACGCTCCTCCGGCGACGTCCTCGGCGAACGCCCTCGCCGCGTCGCCCAGCGTCTGGCGCAGCTGGGCGTACTGCTTGGTGAAGCGCGGCACCTTGCCGCCCGTCAGGCCGGCCATGTCGGTCCACACCAGGACCTGTGCGTCGGTGTCGGGACCGGCCCCGATGCCGATGGTCGGGATGTGCAGCGAGCGGGTGACCTCCGCGGCGAGCTCCGCGGGCACCAGCTCCAGCACGACCGCGAACGCCCCGGCGTCCTGCGCGGCCTTGGCGTCGCTCAGCAGCCGGTGCGCGGCCTCGTCGCTGCGGCCCTGGACCCGGTAGCCCATCGTGTTCACGGACTGCGGGGTCAGGCCGAGGTGCGACATGACCGGGATGCCCGACTGGACGATCAGCTCGGTCTGGGCCAGGGAGCGCTCGCCGCCCTCCAGCTTGACCGCGCCCACGCCCGCCTCCTTGACCAGGCGCGTGGCGCTGCGCAGCGCCTGGACGGGGCCCTCTTGGTACGAGCCGAAGGGCAGGTCTCCGACGACGAGGGCGCGCCGGGTGCCGCGTACGACGGCGGCGGACAGCAGCGTCATCTCGTCCATGGTGACGGGCACGGTGGTGTCGTAGCCCAGGTGGCAGTTGCCCATCGAGTCGCCGACGAGCATCACCGGGATTCCGGCTTCGTCGAACACGGACGCGGTCATCGCGTCGTAGGCGGTCAGCATGGGCCACTTCTCGCCGCGCTCCTTGGCGGCGGCGATGTCGTGCACGGTGATGCGGCGGTTGCTCTTTCCTCCGTACAGCGCCTTGCTGCTGTCGGCGGAGCGTCCCGCAGGCGGCTTCTGGGCAGCCTGAAGCGTCATGGCCAATCGGCTCCTTCGTCATCTCGAGGCGCCCTGACGGCGTCCCCGGACCGCATCCATGGTGGCACTTCGTGCCGCGCGGGGAAAGGGGACGCGCGCCCCCGTGACAGACACCCGTTCGAGCACGGGGACGCGCGGGTGTCCGGCCGGGCTCATCCCCGGCGTTTTACGAGACGATCTCGTATCGAAAATCGTCTACAGTGGGCCCATGTCCCGTGTACCCGAAGCCGTACACCGGCGCCGCTGGGCGATCCTCACCGTCCTGATGTTCAGCCTGCTGATCGTGGTGCTGGACAACTCGATCCTGAACGTCGCCGTCAAGACCATCGCGGTCCCGCCGCCCACCGGCATCGGCGCCGGCCAGAGCGAGCTGGAGTGGGCGATCAACTCGTACACGCTGGTCTTCGCCGGGCTGCTGTTCACCGCGGGACTGCTCGGCGACCGCATCGGACGCAAGAAGGTGCTGCTCTTCGGCGTCCTGGTCTTCGGCGCCGGCTCGGCGCTCGCCGCGTTCTCGGGCTCGCCGGGCGAGCTGATCGCCTACCGGGCCGTGATGGGCTTCGGGGCGGCGTTCGTGATGCCGGCCACCCTGGCCGTCCTGATGAACGTCTTCGAGCGGGAGGAGCAGCCCAGGGCCATAGGGATCTGGGCGGGCAGCGTGGGTCTCGCCATCGCGATCGGCCCGGTCACCGGCGGTCTGCTCCTGGAGCACTTCTGGTGGGGTTCGATCTTCCTGGTCAATGTCCCCATCGCGATCGTCGCACTGATCGCCATGGCGCTGCTGGTGCCCGATTCAAAGGACCCCTCCCCCGGCCGCACCGACCCCGTCGGCGTCGTCCTGTCCGTCGTCGGTCTGGTGCTGCTGGTGTACGGGATCATCCACGGCGGCGAGCTGGCGGACTTCACCGCGCCCTCCGTGCTGCTGCCGCTGTTCGCCGGGCTCGCCGTGCTCACCGGGTTCGTTCTGCACGAGAGGCGCAGCGACCATCCGGCCCTCGACATGGCGTACTTCAAGAAGCCCGCGTTCTCCGCCGCCGTCGCCGCGATCGCGCTGGTCTTCTTCGCGCTGCTGGGCGTGACGTTCTTCTCCGCCTTCTATCTGCAAAGCGTGCGCGGCTACAGCGCGCTGCAGGCCGGGCTGCTGATCCTGCCGCTCGCCATCACCCAGATGGTCTTCGCACCGCGTGCCCGGCTGGTCGTCGAGCGCTTCGGGGCGCGGGCCGTGTGCACCGCCGGCATGCTGCTGGTCGCCGCGGGTCTCGCCGCCTTCGCGCTCTTCGACGCCGACACCCCCGTCTGGGCGCTGGAAGCGGTCTTCTTCGCCCAGGGCGTGGGCATGGCGCACATCATGCCGCCGGTCACCGTCTCCGTGATGCAGTCGCTGCCCCGCGAGAAGGCGGGCTCCGGGTCCGCGGTCAACAACACCTTCCGCCAGGTCGGCGGCGCGCTGGGGGTGGCGGTCCTGGGCTCGCTGCTGTCCGCCGTGTACCGGCGAGAGATCGAGGGCCATCTCCAGGGGGTTCCGAGCGGGACGCGGCACACTGCGGGCGAGTCGATCGAAGCCACGCTCGCCGTCGCGGAGAAGCTCGGCCCGGCCGGTCAGGCGCTCGTCGGCCAGGCGCATTCGGCCTTCCTGAACGCCATGCACATCACCGCGCTCTGCTCGGCGGCCGTGGCGCTGCTGGGCGCGGCCGTCGTGGCATGCTTCCTGCCGCCCCGGCCCGCCGGGGCGGGCGGGGGCCCGGAGCGGGAGGACGAGCATGAACCGGCCGCGACCCGCTGAGCCGGGCGCGCCCGGGGAGCCCGGGTGCGCCCGGGGTGCCCGGGGTGCGGTGCAATGCGCCCGGAGACGTCCCGGAGGCGACCGGAGGCGACCCGACGCGGGCGCGGGGCAGCGGCAGCCGACCGCCGGGCCGAGAAGGCCAGGCGCAGGCCCGACAAGACCGGGCGCGGGGCAGCGGCAGCCGACCGCCACGCCAAGAAGGCCAGGCGCGGGCCCCAGGAGAAGGAGGCCGTCCGGCCGGGAACCCGGCCGCAGGCCCGAGGGGCCCGGCTCGGGCCCGACAAGACCGGGCGCGGGGCAGCCGAGGCCGACGCCGCCGGGCCGAGGAGGTCGGCGAGAATGAGCGGCACGAGGACGATCGTGCGAGAGGCGGATGAACGGACGTGCCCCTGACGGAGCAGGAGCCCGAGCGGGAGCTCGCACAGCGGCCGGAGCACGCGGTGGAACGGCGTCGCACGGGCCGGCGCGGACGCCCGCGCAGCGAAGCGGCGGAGCGCGCCATCGTCGACGCCGTGGTACGCCTCCTCGAAGAGGGCGTGCCCGTCTCCGAGCTGTCCATCGAGCGCGTCGCGCGCACGGCCGGCGTCGGCAAGGCCACCATCTACCGGCGCTGGGACGGCAAGGAGGCCCTGCTCGTCGACGTCGTTCGCTCCATGGAGCCCGCCGACCCCCCGCTGCCCGGGACGTCCGTACGCGACGATCTGGTCGCGATGGTGGAGACGCTGCGGCGGCGCGGGCTGGCCAAGCGGTCCTCCGCCCTGCTGCACAACGTGTTCGCGCAGATGCAGAGCTATCCGCAGCTGTGGGACATGTACCACCGCACTGTGGTGCTGCCGCGCCGTGAGCGGATGGACGAGGTGCTGCGCCGCGGCATCGCGGGCGGCGAGATCCGCGGCGACATCGACTTCGATCTGCTCGGCGACCTGTTCGTGGGGCCGATGCTGGTGCGCACCGTACTGCGGCCGGACGCCGCTCCGGGCCAGGGCAGCGCGGAGCGGATCGTCGACGCGGTGCTCCAGGGCCTGCGCCCGTCCGCCTAGCTCAGAGGCACATGCCGACACGTATGTGCGCGTTCTGTCACACCCGCCCCATCGGCCCCAGCGGCAGGAACCCCGTGGTCTGCCCCTTCGTCCTCGAAACCGAAAGAAGCGTAAGAACCGCAAGAAGCAGCTGTCGTCGAGCGGGTCCCCTAGGGTCATCGGCGGGACAGCCGAGACAGCGGTGTGACGGCAAGGCAGTGAGGAAATCTCCATGGCGCAGGCGGAAGTGACGGAGACTGGGAACGGCGGCGCGGCTGACCGGCGCACCGGATCCCGGGTCCGGGGCCTGCTGGAGCGGCTGCGCGAGGACAGAGGCCTCTGGCGGCGCGGCGTCTTCCTGGCGGCAGTCGCCGTGCTGCTGGCGCTGACGATGATCCTGCACGCCCAGATCCCCAACCGGATCGGCAATCTCGGAAGTCTGACGGAGACGTTCCTGCCGTGGCTGGGGGTGTTCGTTCCCGTCCTCCTCGCCGCGGCGCTCTGGCGGCGCTCGGCCACGGCGCTGATCGCCCTGGTGCTGCCCGCCGTCGTCTGGGCCAATCTCTTCGGCGGGCTGCTGGTGGACAAGGCCGCCGCCTCGGGCGGGGAGCTGACCGTCGCCACCCACAATGTGAACGCGGGCAACCCCGACCCGGCGGGCACCGCGAAGCAGGTCGCCTCGTCGGGCGCGGACGTGCTGGCGCTCCAGGAGCTGCCGGTGAGCAAGGTCCCCGAATACGAGCGGGCGCTCGCCGGGACCTACAGGTACCACCATGTGCGGGGCACGGTCGGGGTGTGGAGCAAGTACCCGCTGACCGACGCCCGGCGCGTCGACATCCGCCTGGGCTGGGACCGGGCCCTGCGGGCCACCGTGGCGACGCCCCGGGGGCCGGTCGCGGTGTACGTGGCGCATCTGCCGTCGGTGCGCGTCAAGCTGAACGCCGGCTTCACTGCCAACCAGCGTGACGCCAGCGCCGACGCCCTCGGCGAGGCGATCGTCCGTGAGCCGCTCGACAGGGTGGTGCTCCTCGGCGACCTCAACGGCACCATGAACGACCGTGCGCTGCGGGCCGTCACGTCCCAGATGCGCTCCACCCAGGGTGCGGCGGGCGACGGCTTCGGCTTCAGCTGGCCCGCGTCGCTCCCGATGGCGCGCATCGACCAGATCATGGTCAAGGGGGTGGAGCCGGTGGCGTCCTGGACGCTGCCGCGCACGGACAGCGACCATCTGCCGATCGCGGCGCGTATGAACCTCTGACGGAGCGCGGTGCATCGCCGAAGGGAGCCCGCTGCACGGTGTGCGGCGGGCCCCTTCATATGCCGATTCATATGCGGACCGCAGGCGGTGGCCCTCCGGAGAGCCACCGGAAGACCACCAGAGGACCACCGGAAGACCACCCCGGTGGCGGCTCTCAGCGGGAGGCCGTCTCCCGCCAGCGATTGGTGATCGGCAGTCGGCGGTCCTTGCCGAAGACCTTGGCCGAGATCTTGGTGCCCGGCGGGTACTGGCGGCGCTTGTACTCGGCCGTGTCGACCATGCGCAGCGTCTTCGCCACCAGCTCCTCGTCGAATCCGGCCGCCACGATCTCGTCCTTGCCCTGGTCGCGGTCGACGTAGAGCTCCAGGAGCCGGTCCAGCACGTCGTAGTCCGGCAGCGAGTCGGTGTCGACCTGGCCGGGGCGCAGCTCGGCGCTCGGCGGCTTGACGATCGACGCTTCGGGGATGGGCGGGGTCTGGCCCCGCTCCTCGGCGGCGCGGTTGCGCCACTGCGCCAGCCGGTAGACGGATGTCTTGTAGACGTCCTTGATGGGCCCGTAGGCGCCGACGGAGTCGCCGTACAGGGTCGAGTAGCCCACCGCCAGCTCGGACTTGTTGCCCGGCGCGAGCACGATATGGCCCTCCTGGTTGGAGATGGCCATCAGCATGGTGCCGCGCAGCCGGGACTGGAGGTTCTCCTCGGCGAGGCCCGTGAGCGCGAGCGAGTCCATATAGGCGTCGAACATCGGCTCGATCGGCACGGTGCGGAAGTTGAGCCCGGTACGGCGGGCGAGCTCCGCGGCGTCGCCCTTGGAGTGGTCGGACGAGTACCTGGACGGCATCGACACGCCGTAGACGTTCTGCGCGCCCAGCGCATCGCAGGCGAGGGCGGCGACGAGGGCGGAGTCGATGCCGCCGGACAGGCCGATGAGGACGGAGCGGAAGCCGTTCTTGGCGGCGTAGGCGCGCAGCCCGACGACCAGGGCGGAGTAGACCTCCTCGTCGTCGTCGAGCCGCTCCGCGTAGCCGCCGGTCAGCTCGGGCTCGTACGCGGGCAGCGGCTCCTCGGAGAGGACGACCCGGTCGATGCGCAGCCCGTCGTCCACACGCTCTCCGTCGGCGGCTCCGCCGCGGGCCGCGTCCTGGCCGGCCAAGGCGGCGGGCAGGTCCAGGTCCAGGATCACGCTGCCCTCGGCGAACTGCGGAGCCCGGGCTATCACATCGCCCGAGGCGTCGACGACGATCGAGTCGCCGTCGAAGACCAGCTCGTCCTGGCCGCCGATCATGGCGATGTAGGCGGTGGTGCAGCCGGCCTCCTGGGCGCGCTTGCGGACCAGCTCCAGGCGGGTGTCGTCCTTCTTCCGCTCGTACGGCGAGGCATTGATCGACACCAGCAGCCCGGCCCCGGCGGAGCGGGCGGCCGGGACGCGGCCGCCGTCCTGCCACAGGTCCTCGCAGATCGCGAGCGCCACGTCCACGCCGTGGACGCGGATGACGGGCATCGTGTCGCCGGGCACGAAGTACCGGAACTCGTCGAAGACGCCGTAGTTGGGCAGGTGGTGCTTGGCGAAGGTGAGCACCACCTCACCGCGGTGCAGCACGGCGGCGGCGTTCTGCGGCGCGCCGGCGGGCTGGCCGTAGCGCGGCTGGGCCCGCTCCGAGCGGTCCAGATACCCGACGATCACCGGCAGCTCCCCGAACCCCTCATCCGCGAGCCGTGCGGCGAGCGCACGCAGCGCGGCCCGCGAGGCCTCCACGAAAGAGGGGCGCAGGGCCAGGTCCTCGACGGGGTATCCGGTCAGCGCCATCTCGGGGAACGCGATGAGATGCGCGCCCTGCCCGGCGGCGTGCCGGGTCCAGTGCATGATCGATTCGGCGTTTCCGGCGAGGTCGCCGACGGTCGAGTCGATCTGATTCAGAGCGAGGCGAAGTTGAGGCACGGGTCTCAGTGTAATCGTCAGACCGACGCGATGTCCCGGGTCGGCGATGTGGTCCGCCCCACGGCCGGGAGGGGAGAGTCCGCCGGACACGGGCCGCCCAGCTCACCGGGGAGCGTCGTCGTCACCTCGCTTCGGGGCGTCGTGCCAGCGCGGGTCCGTCTCCCACTCGAGGTTGCGTTCGCGGGCCGTCTCCATCGCGTGGGAGGCCTCCTCGCGCGTGGCGTACGGTCCGAAGCGGTTCTTCGCCGGGCACTCCGGGCCCTCCTCGACCACGCCGTGCTCCAGGCAGTAGTACCACTCGCCCGGTTTGCCCACTGTGCGGCGCTTGAACAGGCCCATCCTCGGCTCCTTCCCTCATGGACATGCTGCCCCATACGGGCTGGTTAGACTCGCTCTCATGTCTGGCCAGTCGCTGCTCGTACCCGGGAAGCTCTCTCCCGGCCGCTCCGTCCCCGGCGCCATCCGACGCCCCGAATACGTCGGGAAGCCGGCGCCGACCCCGTACACCGGCTCCGAGGTGCAGTCCGCCGAGACCATCGAGCGGATGCGCATCGCGGGCCGGATCGCCGCACAGGCGATGGAGGAGGCCGCCAAGCTGATCGCGCCGGGTGTGACCACGGACAAACTGGACGAGGTGGCGCACGCCTACATGTGCGACCACGGGGCCTACCCGTCCACCCTCGGCTACCGCGGTTACCCCAAGTCGCTGTGCTCGTCGATCAACGAGGTCATCTGCCACGGCATTCCGGACTCCACCGTTCTGCGCGACGGCGACATCGTGAACCTGGACGTCACCGCGTACATCCACGGGGTGCACGGCGACAACAACGCCACGTATCTGTGCGGTGACGTCGACGAGGAGTCCCGGCTGCTGGTGGAGCGCACCAGGGAGTCCCTGAACCGGGCGATCAAAGCCGTCAGGCCGGGCCGCCAGATCAATGTCATCGGGCGCGTCATCGAGTCCTACGCCAAGCGCTTCGGCTATGGCGTGGTCCGGGACTTCACCGGCCACGGCATCAATTCGTCGTTCCACTCCGGGCTGATCATCCCGCACTACGACGCCCCGCACGCGAACACCGTGATGCAGCCGGGCATGACGTTCACCATCGAGCCGATGCTGACGCTCGGCACGCACGAGTACGACATGTGGGACGACGGCTGGACCGTGGTGACGAAGGACCGCAAGCGGACCGCACAGTTCGAGCACACGCTGGTCGTGACCGAGAACGGGGCGGACATCCTCACGTTGCCGTGACGCTCAGAGCGGGTATCCATTTGCCGACAGGCCGTCGGGAAAGCAGTTGACTTAGGCTTACCTAAGCAGGACCATCTGCGATGTCGGCGGGCGTGCACGCAGACGTGCGACGCCCGTCGGCTTCCCGTCCCACCTCGGCCCCTCGGAGGCCCGCCTTGGACACGCCCTTCTCGACGCTCATCCGTGTGGCCTCCCATGAGGCGCACACCGAGGCAGAGACGTCCACCTTCATGAGCGATCTGCTCGGCGGCAGGCTCGGCGTGGACGCGTACACCCGCTACACCGAGCAGCTCTGGTTCGTGTACCGGGCACTGGAGGAGGCGGCGGAGGCGCTGCGGGACGACCCGGTCGCGGGCCCCTTCATACAGCCCGAGCTGATGCGCACGGCGGAGCTGGAGCGCGATCTGGCACATCTGTACGGCGGCGCGGGCGGGCACCCGGACGGGGACGCGGACACGGACAACGGCCACGGCAACGGCAACGGCAACGGCAACGGCGACTGGCGTACGGGGCTGACGCCGCTGCCCGCCACCGCCGCCTACGCCGCCCGGATCGCGGAGTGCGCCCGCGACTGGCCCGCGGGCTATGTCGCGCACCACTACACCCGCTATCTGGGCGACCTCTCCGGCGGCCAGATCATCCGCGACAGGGCGGAGAAGGCCTGGGGCTTCGCCTGCAAGGGCGACGGAGTGCGGTTCTACGTCTTCGAGGAGATCCCCAACCCGGCCGCGTTCAAGCGGGGTTACCGCGAGTTGCTCGACCGGGTGGAGGTGGACGACCTGGAGAAGCAGCGCATCGTGGAGGAGTGCAAGCGCGCCTTCGCGTTCAACAGCGCCGTGTTCCACGAGCTGGGGGCACGGTTCCCGCTCAGCGCATGACGGGAGAGCCCACGGCGGAGTCGGCGAACCGGACGCGTCCGCCGATCTCCACCACGCCGTCGGGGCCGGGGGCCGTGAGGATCTGCGACCCCCGGCCCTGAATGATGTTCAGGGCCCGTCCGAGCTGTGCGCTGAGCAGCAGCGCCGCCGCGCCGGTCGCCTCGTCCTCGTCGACGCCTTCACCGCGCCCCGGGAACGCGCGCGCCCGCACCCGGCCCGCCGCCTCGTCCTGCCAGGCCCAGGCGTAGACGCTCTCCCACAGCCCTTCGGGCGCGGGAGGCGCCCCGGCCCCCGGCGGCGGAACGTCGAGCGCCTCGACCTCCGCCGCGGAGCCGTACTGCCGCAGAGTCCACGGCGGGGCCCACTCGGCGCGCGCCTCGATCCAGGTGAACTCCCCGTCATTGCGCGCCCAGGCCTCTCCGGCCGGCGCGCTGACGGACTCCAGGTCGAGCAGCCAGGCCGCGCCGACCAGCGGATGGCCGGCGAAGGGCAGCCGGGCGCCCGGGGTGTAGATGTCGACGACTCCGCGTTCCGGGTCGTCGACGAACACCGTCTCGCTGAAGCCGAGTTCGGCGGCCAGTTTCTGCCGGGCCGGCTCGTCGGGGTAGCCGCGGGGGTCGCGTACGACTCCGAGCGCGTTCCCGAACCGGCCGTCCGGGCCGCAGAAGACGCGCAGCACGTCGAGTACGTCGAGGGCGTTCCGCGGTGTGCCGGACACCTCGGGGACCTCGGAGGCGGTGGGCAGTCGGAAATCGGTCACCGGGGCATTGAAGCATCCGGCCCGGGGGCGGCGCGGGCTCCGGGCCGCACCGGCGCGCGTTCGCGCGATGCGGCCCTGAGACGGGGAACGGGTTCCGCTGACCGCCGATTCCGGACACCGGTAGGGTTGCGGCGGTCAGTGGGGGTCGAGGAGCAGAAGGCAACCGATGAGAAGGCTGAGTCGGGCGGCGGCAGGGCTCGCGGCGGCAGTGGCGCTGTCCCTGGCGGCGGGCGGATGCGTAACCGTGCACGGGGAGCGGGCGGTCGTCCCCGCGGTGACGAAGGATGAGGCGGCACAGGCGCTCCAGGCCTTCACCAAGGCGTACAACGCGGCCGACAAGGCCTACGACCCCGCTCTCGACGCGCATGTGGTCACCGGCTCGCTGGGCGCGATCAACCAGGCGGGGCTCGCCTCCCGGCAGGTCAACTACCCGGAAGGCAATCCGACGCACAGGCCGCTTGAGCTGGCGGACACCCGGTTCGTCATCCCCAAGAAGGCGGGCTGGCCACGCTGGTTCATCGCGGACACGGACTCCAACCGCGACGAGGACGGCGGCGACGGGGACACCCGCTGGCTGCTCGCCTTCATACGCACCGGCCCCGACCAGACGTGGCGGGCCGCGTATCTGTCGGTGCTGGCCCCGGATGAGATCCCGGCGTTCACGACCGACGAGGAGGGCTACGCCGAGCCCGTCGCCGCCGACAGCTCAGCGCTGGCGGTCGCCCCCGGCGAGCTGAGCGAGCAGTACGCCGGGTATCTGCAGAGCGGGAAGCCGGCTCGCTTCAAGGACGGTCCGTACACCTCCGCCTGGCGGGCGGAGCGCAGGAAGTCGGCCAACCTGCCGGGGATTTCCACCCAGTACCGCGACCGGGCGGCGAACGAGGGCGACTTTGCCCCGCTGGGGCTGGCCACCGAGGACGGCGGGGCGTTCGTGCTGTTCTCGATGCGCAGCTTCGAGCGGCAGACGGCCGCGAAGGGCGTCCGGCTGAAGGTGCACCCGGATGTGCAGGCGCTGCTGTCGGGCGAGGTGACGTCCACGCTCACCAAGGAGCGGGTCTCCAGCCAGGCCGTGACGGTGCCCGCGGCGGGCGCGGGCGGCGGCGCGGTGGAGGTGCTGGGCAGGCTGGCAGGCCTGACCTCCGCGAAGGGGTCGTAGGGCTCGCAGCGGCCCGGCTCCCGGCGGCCCCGGCTCGGCGGCCAGTGGTTCAGCGACGTCAGCGGCCAGTCGTTCAGCGGCTCAGCGGCCAGGCCACCTCATGTCGGTCCGGCTCCGCGTTCTCGCCCGCGTACCGCGCACAGGCGTCCGTGAGCGACTCCAGCAGCGTCAGTGGATCGGGCAGCGGATGCTCCGGTCCGCGCACCCAGACGACCTCAAGGCCGCCGGGGAGCTGTGCGGGCGGCACCAGGACATAGCTGCCTCGGCAGTGCCAGCGCAGCCCGGGATGCTCGTCCATGGTCTCCGGGTGGCAGTCGAGTTCGCAGGGCCACCACTCGTCCTCGTCCTCGGGGGTGCCGCGGGTGGCGGTGAAGAACAGCATCCGGTCGCCGCCGGACTCGGCCACCGGGCCCACCTCGACATCCCGCTCCAGCAGCCGCTGGAGCGCGCTGCGGCCCGCCTCCAGCGGGACGTCGAGGACGTCGTGGACCATTCCGGTCGCAGTGATGAAGTTGGCCTCCGGCTGGGCCTGCGCCCAGCGTGTGATCTGTGCGCGGTCGGTGGTCGACTGCGTCTGCCAGGCGAAGGAGACCGGGTGCCTGGCGGGGGTGGGACAGCCGATGCGCTCACAGGAGCAGCGGTATCCGGAGGGGTGCGCGGCCGGCGCCAGCGGCAGTCCCGCGGCGGCGACGGCTGCCAGCAGCGACTCGCGGTCGGGGACGTCGGCCTGGGCCTTCCTGGCGGACCTCGGGCGTCGGCGCAGCCACTGGGCGAGGCGGCTCTCGGGTCTGCCCCCCGCGGCCGAGACGCGGCCCGCGGACCACGCTCCCGTACCCGTTTCCGTACCGGCTTCCGCTCTCGTCCCGGCTTCCGTGCCGGACTCCGCACCGCTCCCCGTGCCGCGATGGCGGCCGATGCCGTCGCCCATGTATCCCCTCACAGACTTAAGTCCTCGCCCCTGCGGTCCCTGCCATGGTCCCACCATCCTGCGCCCTGGGTGACCCGAGTCAGCAACCGGGGTCCGCTACGCCCTGGGCGCGCCCCGCGGCGCAAGCCCGTACAGGGCGCAGTCGACGAGCGCGTCCGCGTAGTCGTGGGTGAGCGGGAGGGTGCGCAGCAGCCAGCGGTGCGCGAGCGGGCCGACGAGCAGTTCGAGGGCGATGCGCGGATCGGTTCCGGCCCTGATCTGGCCGGTCTCCCGGGCCGCGGTGAGCCGCTTCACATAGAGCTGGAGCTGCGGTTCGAGAAGCCGGGAGACGAACTCCGCGGCGAGCCTCGCATCGACCACGCTCTCGGCGGCGAGGGCACGGGCCGGCGCGTCGTAGGCGGGGTCGTTGAGTTCGTCGACGGTGGCGCGGAGCACCAGCTTGAGGTCGGCTTCGAGGTCACCCGTGTCGGGGATCGCGGGCTCGGCGGCGCGGTCCGCCGCCTGTTCCACGAGGTCGAGGAAGGCGTCGAGGAGGACCGCCGCCTTGGAGGGCCACCAGCGGTAGATGGTCTGCTTGCCGACGCCCGCACGGGCGGCGATTCCCTCGATCGTGGTCTTGGCATAGCCGGTCTCGCCGACGAGCGCGAGGGCGGCGGCGTAGATGGCGCGCCGGGAGGCCTCGCTCCGGCGGCTGGAGTCGGGCGCCTTGCGGTGGGTCATGGCGGTCAATGTACTGCCGCCGAACCGAGACGGTTCGTCTTAGCGCCGGGGGCCATGTGGCGAATGTCTCACAGCCGAACCGCATGCGACACGTCAAGCACTAGGGCGTGAATCACTCGAACGGGGCACAGCAGGATCGCGTCTCAGGCCGCACCATGGCTGCACGCACACACCCTGTGCACCGGTGCCCCATGCCGAACGTGAGGAGCTCTCTTTGCGCCCAACGCCCTGTGAGGACGCCGCCGACCGCGTCGCCTCGCCGCGCCGCTATCTGATGTGCCCGCCCGAGCACTTCAAGGTCACGTACTCCATCAACCCGTGGATGGACCCGGCCAAACCTGTGGATCTCCCGCTCGCTTTCGCGCAGTGGGAAGACCTGTACGAGCGCTACCGCTCCCTGGGCCATGCCGTCGAGCTGCTCGACCCTCGCCCCGATCTGCCCGACATGGTCTATGCGGCGAACGGCGCGACCGTGGTCGACGGCCGGGTGCTCGGCGCGCGCTTCGCCCATGCTGAGCGCGCCCCCGAGGCGGCGGTCCATCTGGACTGGTTCCGGGCGCACGGCTTCCCCGGAATCCATGAGCCGGCCCATGTCAACGAGGGCGAGGGCGACTTCGCGGTCACCGCTTCGTATCTGCTGGCCGGGCGGGGCTTCCGGTCCAGCCCGCTCTCCCACGACGAGGCGCAGGAGTTCTTCGGCCGCCCCGTGATCGGCCTGGAGTTGGTGGACCCGCGGTACTACCACCTCGACACGGCGCTGAGCGTGCTGGACGACCAGGCCGACGAAATCATGTACTACCCGGGGGCGTTCTCACCGGGCAGCCGGGCGGTGCTGGCGCGGCTCTTCCCCGACGCGCTGATCGCCGAGGAGGCGGATGCCGCTGCGCTCGGGCTGAACGCGGTCAGCGACGGCCGCCATGTGCTGCTGCCGCAGGCGGCGACGGGGCTGTTCGCACCGCTGCGGCAGCGGGGCTTCGAACCGATCGGGATGGACCTCGGGGAGCTCCTCAAGGGCGGCGGCAGCGTGAAGTGCTGCACGCAGGAGCTGCGCGCCGCGGGTTGCCCGTCGCCGTAGGGGTTGTTGTCTCCCCCGCCCCTCCCCCTACGCCCTGGGGCGTGGGGGGACCCCCACTTCCCGAAACCGGTGGCAAGCGCCCAGACCCCGTACGGCCTTCCGCCTACCGGCCCGCCTCTCCCGGCGGCCACGCATCCCCCCACTCCGCATCCCGCGCCGCCTTGTACAGCGCCCCGTGCCGCTTGGTGACGGTCTCCCGCCGCAGCGTCTCCTCCGCCGTGCACAGGTCCAGCAGCACCTGCCCCTTGCGGATCTGCGGCCGCCGGGTCACCCGCGCGGGCGCCGGTTCCGCCGGGAACCGCACGGCGGCGACATAGCTGAACTTCTCGTCCTCGTACGCCAGCGAGCCGCCCTTGACCCGCCGGTGCAGGGAGGACCTGCTGACCCGGGCGGCGAAGTGGCACCAGTCCGTGCCCGGCTCGATGGGGCAGCGGGCGCTGTGCGGGCAGGGCGCGGCGATCCGCAGCCCGGCGGCGGTCAGCCGGTCGCGGGCCTCGATGATCCGTTCGTAGCCGTCCGGGGTGCCGGGCTCGACCACCACGACGGCCTGCGCCGCGCGCGCCGCCTCGTCCGCCACGGCCGCGCGGTCCTCCTCCGTCAGCTCGTTGAGGACGTACGAGACGGTGACCAGGTCGCTGCCGTCGATGCGCAGCGCGGGGCCGATGCGGGTGCGCCGCCACTCGACGCCGTCCAGGCCGGGCACGCCGGAGGCCCGCGCCAGCTCGCGGCCCAGCGTGAGCGCGGGCTCGGCCCAGTCGAGCACCGTCGTACGCGGCGGCCCCTCCGGACCCTCGGCCCACGCCTCGGCGACCGCCCAGCTCGCCGCTCCCGTGCCGCCGCCGACGTCGGCATGCGTACGGGGTGCGAACCCGGGGGCCGCGGCGCGCAGCCCGGCCAGGGCGGACCGCACCGCCTCGAAGGTCGCGGGCATCCGGTAGGCGGCGTACGCGACGACGTCGGCACGGTCGCGGAGCACCGGCGCGTCGGTCGGGGTCCGCCCCCGGTAGCTGGCGATCAGCCGGTCCACGGCCTGTGCGGCCTGCCGGGGCGGCAGCCCGTCCAGCAGTTCGCCGAGGGCGCTGCGCAGGGCGTCGGGGACGGGGATGCGGAGGGAGGCGTTCACTGAGAAATTCTAGGCATGTGAAGCCCGTGCGGAGTCCGTGAGGAGTCCATGCGCAGTCCTGTGGGGTCTAGGGGTGCGCGCCGGACGGCTCCGGGCGCGGCTGCCAGGGCCTGCACAGCAGCAGGAAGCAGGCGACGGCCGCAAGGGCGCAGCCGAGCTGCACCACCGCCATCGGGACCGCGGTGTGCTCCCCCGCGATGCCCACGAGCGGCGAGGCGAGCGCTCCGACGAGGAACGAGGAGGTGCCGAGCAGCGCCGAGGCGGAACCCGCGGCGTGCGGGGCGCGCATCAGGGCGGAGGCGTTGGTGTTGGGCATCGCCAGCCCCATCGCGGACATCAGCGTGAAGAGCCCCGCCGCCACGGGCGCCAGTCCGACGTCCCCGAAGACGCCGGACGTCATCAGCAGCAGGGCGGTCGCCGCCAGGGTGATCACCGCAAGGCCGAAGCCGAGCGCCTTGTCGAGCGCGATCCGGCCGACGAGCAGCTTGCCGTTGATCTGGCCGACGGCGACCAGTCCGACGGAGTTGAGGCCGAAGAGGAGGCTGAAGGTCTGCGGGGACGCGCCGTATATCTCCTGCACGACGAAGGGCGAGGCGGAGATATAGGCGAAGAGCGCGGCGAAGGCGAGCCCTCCGGTGAGCATGTAACCGGTGAAGACCCGGTCGGCGAGCAGCCCGCGCATGGTGCGCAGCGCCTGGCCGACGCCGCCGGTGTGCCGGCGCTCGGGTGGCAGCGTCTCCTTGAGCCAGGCGACGACGACGAGGGTCAGCAGCAGTCCGACGCCGGTCAGGACCAGGAAGACGCCGCGCCAGTCCGTCACCCGCAGCACCTGTCCGCCGATCAGCGGGGCGATGATCGGCGCGGCGCCGGAGATCAGCATCAGGGTGGAGAAGAACCGGGCCATCTCGATGCCGTCGTAGAGGTCGCGCACCACGGCCCGGGCGATGACGATGCCGGCCGCGCCCGCGAGCCCCTGCACCAGCCGGAAGGCGATGAGGAGTTCGGCGGTCGGGGCGAGGGCGCAGACGGCGGTGGCCGCGACGTACACGGCCATGCCGATGAGCAGCGGCCGCCGCCGCCCCCATCTGTCGCTCATCGGGCCGACGACGAGCTGGCCGAGCGCCATGCCCGCGAGGCAGGCGGTGAGGGTGAGCTGCACGGTCGCCGCGTGTGCGCCGAAGGACTCGGTGACCGCCGGCAACGCCGGGAGGTACATGTCCATCGACAGCGGCGGCAGTGCGGTCAGCCCGCCGAGGACGAGGGTGACCAGCAGGGCCGCACGGCGCGGAGCCGCCGCCGCGGTGGGAGACGGCAGGGGCGGCGGCTCCGCGGTGCGTATCCGACCCGGTTCACGGCCTGGCATTGGGCGGCTCCCACAGCTCATAGGATCGTTTGTTGAAACTGCACCTATGTTCTCAGGGAGCCGAGCCTCACCGACACGCCCTTCCCGGGGGTTTCAGACGGGTTCAAGGCCTGGATTCCCCGCTTCCGTCACGAATGAGGCGATCGTGCCGACCTGCCCGCCCGGGGTAGTGACATGTGTCACCGCCCGGAAGTCCACTTGTGCCAGCCGCTCCCCCAGCGTGACCTTCACATAGCCGCGCCTGCCGTTGTAGAGCCTCATGTGCGGGTTGGCGCGGGTGTACGTCTCCCAGTTGCCGGGTCTGTCCGCTCCGTCCCGGCCGCTGGAGATGGACGTCGCCGTGACCTCGGTGCCGACGGTGCGTGCGCCGGGCGTCTCGAAGTCGCGCTTGATGTCGTACGCGTACGCCGCGTGCACATCGCCGGTGAGCACCATCAGATTCTCGACGCCCGCGGCTTCGGCGCCGTCCAGGACGCGGTCGCGGGAGGCCGGATAGCCGTCCCACGCATCCATGCTGACCTTGGCCGCCGGATTGAGGTCCAGTTTCCGCTGGGAGAAGGTGACCTGCTGGGGCACCACGTTCCACAGCGCCCGGGAGCTGCGCCAGCCTTCGATCAGCCAGCGCTCCTGCGTCGCGCCGGTCATGGTCCGCGCGGGGTCCTGCGACTCGGGCCCCGGGATGTGCGCGCCGTCGCCGTACGCCTGGTCGGAGCGGTACTGGCGGGTGTCGAGCACGTCGAACTGGGCGAGCCGGCCGAAGTGCAGCCGGCGGTAGAGCCGCATGTCCGGGCCGTCGGGCCGCTGCGGCCCGCGCAGCGGCATGTTCTCCCAGTACGCGCGGTAGGCGGCGGCCCTGCGCAGCAGGAACTCCTCGGGCGGAACGTCGTTCTCGGGGATGTCGTCCGCGTAGTTGTTCTCGGTCTCGTGGTCGTCCCAGGTGACGACGAACGGGTGCGCGGCGTGTGCGGCCATCAGGTCCGGGTCGGACTTGTACAGGCCGTAGCGGAGCCGGTAGTCCCCGAGGGTGGCGGTCTCCTTGTCGTAGTGCGCCGGCAGCACGCGGTCCGTGTACCTGCGCTCGCCGCCTACGGCGTCCACCGGGTACTCGTAGAGGTAGTCGCCGAGGTGGAAGACGACGTCGAGGTCCTCGGCCGCCAGATGCCGGTGGGCGGTGAAGTAGCCGTGGTAGTACGCCTGGCAGGACACGGCGGCCAACCGCAGCTCGCGGATGCGGGCGTCGCGCGCGGGCGCGGTGCGGGTGCGCCCGACCGGGCTGATCCAGGGCCCGGCGCGGAAGCGGTAGCAGTAGACCCGGTCGGGGTCGAGCCCGTCGGGTTCGACATGGACGCTGTGGTCGAACTCCGGGTGGGCGAGGACGTCTCCCCTGCGGGCGATCCGGCCGAAGGCCTCGTCGTGCGCCACCTCCCAGCTCACCCGGAAGGGCGCGCGGGGCAGACCGCTGCCGGGCTCGTAGGGGCGGGGCGCGAGCCGGGTCCACAGCACGACGGAGCCGGGCCGGGGATCGCCGGAGGCGACTCCGAGGGTGAAGGGGTACTCGGCGAGCTTGCGGGCGTCGGCCGAGGCGGCCGCCGCGGCTTCGTCGCCGCCGGGCAGATCGACGGCGAAGGCGAGCGCGGCGGCGGCCGAGGCGGCGGTGAGGAAGCGCCGCCGACCGAGGTGCCGGACGAAGTGGCGGGCGGCAGCCCTGAGCTGGGGCGAGTGGTCGGCGGATGAGTCGGCGGACGACATGTGGTGGGCGGCAGGAGCGTGGCGTTGCTGCGTCGCGGGTGTCATGGACCCCTCCCCTGACGACTGTTGTCAGTCGCATTGGAGCGGGACCCGAGGGCGGGCGATCGCCGGGTGCATGTCATCCATATGTCGGTCGGATGAGTTCCTGGTACACGGTTTACGCGTACGCTGCGCCCCCATGAACGCTGTGCGGAGTGTGCGGAGAGTCGCGGTGGTGACGGGCGCGGGTTCGGGCATCGGCCGGAGCGTAGCGCTCGAGCTCGCGCGGGGCGGCTGGGCGGTGGCCGTGGCGGGCCGGCGTGCCGCGGCACTTGAGGAGACGGCGGCGCTGGCCGGGCCCGACGTGCTGTGCGTGCGCACGGATGTGACGGACCCCGAGGACGTCGCCGCCCTCTTCACCGCGGTGCGCGACCGCTTCGGCCGGGTGGACCTGCTCTTCAACAACGCGGGCACGTTCGGGCCCGCCGGGGTGCGCTTCGAGGAGCTGACATACGACGCCTGGCGCTCGGTGGTGGACGTCAACCTCACCGGCGCGTTCCTGTGCGCGCAGGCGGCGTTCCGTCAGATGAAGGGGCAGACCCCGCGGGGTGGGCGCATCATCAACAACGGCTCGGTCTCCGCGCATGCGCCGCGCCCGCACTCCGCCCCGTACACGGCGACGAAGCACGCCCTGACGGGTCTGACGAAGTCACTGTCACTGGACGGGCGCGCCCATTCGATCGCCTGCGGCCAGATCGACATCGGCAACGCGGCCACGGAGATGACCGCGGCGATGCAGACGGGCGTCCTCCAGGCCAACGGCGAACTGGCGGCGGAGCCGGTGATGGACGCGGCGGACGTGGCGCGGACGGTGCGTCATATGGCGGAGCTGCCGCTGGAGGCGAATGTGCAGTTCGCGACGGTGATGGCCACGAACATGCCGTACATCGGCCGCGGCTGAGCCGCCGCCGCTCCGCCGCGTACCGCCCGCCTTCCGGACCGGGCGCTACGCCTGCCCGGTGTCGAAGCGGCTGACCTTCCCGTCCTCCACGGTGAACCGCCACTTGGTGCGCATCTCACCCCAGGTGTCATTGCGGTACCGCGCGATGAGCTCCCGCCCTCCGGCGGACTCGTTCTCGACGTCCATATGCCCGCGCGAGTCGAAGATCTCCCGGTCGACCCAGTCCTGGAGATCCCGGTCGCTGCCGTCGTCGGTCATGGTCGCGTCCGACGTGAGCACCGCCATGAACCGCTCGCGGTCATGCGCGTTGACGGCGCTGACGAACTCTCGTACGGCGGGTTCGGTGAGCTTGTCCACGGAGATGGTCACGGGGGGGCTCCTCATCCATGCGGGCGCGGGCGGACGACCGGATGCCGCCACCCCACCCCCATCCCTACACCGCCCCATCCCCTCCCGCATGGCACGCTCCTCCACATGACGGATTCCCCCACCTGGTCCACGATCACCCGCCTCCACGCCTGGCTCGACGCCGAGAGCCCCCGCCCGCCGGAGCACGAGACACTCCTGCGCCTCCTGAAACTCTCGGAGGAAGTCGGCGAGGTCGCCCAGGCCGTGATCGGTGCGACGGGGCAGAACCCCCGCAAGGGCACGACCCACAGCTGGGCGGACGTGGAGTCCGAACTCTGCGACGTGATCATCACCGCGATGGTCGCCCTGCGCACCCTGACCCCGAAGGCGGAGGAGGTCTTCACCGCCCACCTGGCACGCGTCGCGGAACGTTCGACCCAAGGCTGACCGGCAAGGCCGTGCGCTGGATCGGAGTGCGGACGTACGAGCGGCAGTCCGGAGCGCCGGGACTGCCCGGGAGCTGTGCGACTGGCTGCTCCGGGGACGCGTCGTGCGGGTGTCTGCGCCGCGGCTTACAGCGCCGCTGCACTGGGAGGGGACAGGTGGAAACGCACCATGACAGCCTGCGGCACAGGCCGACCCCCGGCGAAAGACCAGGTCAGACGGCGAAATCCTGCTGGATTATAAGCCGTCCGCAGAGGCCCGATGGCGGTTCGCTGCGTCTGATGACGAGCGTTGTTCATGGAAGGCGCGGAACGAGTTCCAGCCAGGCTCGAGTCTCCTGAAAGGCAGGGTCATCACCTTCCATGAGTGCGCGGAGAGGAAGCAGCGGAGTCAGCATGTTCTTGATCCGGCGCAGTTGCAGCATCTGCTCCCGCGGTGCTGATTTCCACCCTTCAGCGAGACGCGTGCCCGTCTCCAGCGGCACTCCCACGTTCCGTAGGATCTCCGAGCAAAGAGCTGGGAGATCCCGAGCCGGATCAGCGTTGCTGACCCCAAATTCCTGGATCATGTAGGCACGCACACAGGCAGCTTCGGCCGTCGCCTGCTGCGGCGTCTGGCTCGGCGCTTTTCTCGTGATTGCGGAGAGAGCGAGACGGCCCCAGCGAAGCCTGACTTCGTCCGAGAGACCACGGGACTGCATGCCGCCGACGGCGAAATCACGCAACTGTTCCCAGTGCTCCGCCGCCCGGGCTCCAGCCTCGGGCGTCAGCAGGTGCCGTTCCAGGTCCTCCAAGGAAGCACCGAGGAACCGTCGCCCGCTCCGGTGGCAGCCGTGAGTTTCCGGGGACCAGTAAGAGGATGGGGATTCCCGCACGTTCAAACGCCTCCTTCCCGATGTCAAGGCTCTCCTGCGAGGGCCAGTAGTGTCCACTCTGGTTGTTGATTTCCATACCGAAATAGTTGCCACCACCTCCGGCGATTTCCGCCTCGCCCGCCGCACGCACAGGTGCCCCGTTCGTCAGCACGGGGTGCTTCAGCTCGGTGCCTTGAAGATGCTTCGGGATGAACACCAACTCTCCCTCCTCGGTCACCGCCCACTTCACCGTGCCCGAGTTGATGACGTCATCGAAACCCTCATCGCCGACACGCATGGGCTTCACTCCAAGACGTTCGGCGTCGGCCAGCTCGCCTTCCAGTTCCTCCGGCATCCGATTGTGGAAGAGGCATGGTGAAAGTCCTCTCGGATCGCTCCACGTCTGCGGATTGTTGACGTACGTCGCCGGGTTGGGGGCCGGGGCGAGGCCGAGGGGGTCCTGTTCGCCCACCTCGCCGACATCCGGCGCGGCTGGAAGACGGCCCCCCCTGTCCTGGGCGAGCGGCGGGCGATCTTCATGCGCTTCGCCCTCGACTGGGACGACCAGCGGATCGCGGCCCGCGAGGCGGTCACCGACCGGGCCATCCGCTACCGCCTTGAGCGCGGAGTCGGCAATCTCGCCGCCCACCTCAACGGCACTGAGTACATCGACGGCTACGACGAATTGGAGACCGCAGCTTGAGCGAGCCCCTGCCCGAGGAGCCCGCGCCGAGCGTGGAAGCCCCCGCCGGCATGGCCCCAGAGGACTACGAGTTCTGGGACGACTCGACCCAGACCTACTACGAGCGCCAGCCGGACGGCACGGTCGCCGCCCGCCCTTACACGGAAGCGGAGGCCGCCCAGTACGAAAACGAGCTGGCTCTCGACAGCCTGCACGCTGAGGCCGCGACCGCGATCCAATACCTCGACGAGCGGATCGACCTGTGTCTCGCCCATCTGGCCCTCCCCACCCCAACCGGCGAGGAGACGGCGGAACAAGCAAAGGTGTTGTCCGACCTCGCGGCGTACAGCGCGGGCACCCTCAAGCGGCTGATCAAGGTGTTGGCCATCATGCTGAACAAGCCGATCTGACCCCGGAAAAGTATGAACTCCCTGCATGCCCGGCAGAAGCTCCACGCTGACTCGATGCAGTAACCGCCGCCCTGCACAACCAAGTTGGGCCCCCCTTCGGGGGCCCATTGGCGTTTCCGCAGTTAGAATTCCTGCATGACGTTCAAGATGAAATGGACCCTGATCGCCGAGCATGCAGACGAGTGGATCGGTGACGACTTCCTTCAAGCTGCTGCCGTCCTAAACGAGAGGGTCGGCGCGGCCGTAACCGCGAGCGGCATGGCCACGGACGCTCAGGAGCACTTCCGCGAGACGTTCCTCGGCCCCATCCAAGACGGCCTCACTACTGCCAGCAAGTCCGCGGTCGAATCAGGGCTCGAATGGAGCAAGGCTACCGGTCCACTCCTGGTTACACTCACTCCGACTGCGTGACAGAGGTCTACGAGTTCTGGGCGAATTCCACGAAATCAACCCAAGATGACGGCGGAAATACCAGGATTCCGCCGTCACGGTCCTTGGTGTCTCGAACCATGACCTTCGTTGGATCATTGTCGGCCACTTCGACACAGTTTTCCGTGCCAGTGTAGGAGCTGGTGCGCCAGTTCGGAGTCACAGGATTCTTCCCTTCTAGTCGCGCGGCATGCGCTCGAAATGCTGCATCGCAGTGAAGATGAGATCTCGTGCGGAGTTTCCGTATACAGCCGACTGCTTCAGCGAGGCGAAAGCCTTGGCGTACAGCTCGATCTCCCGAGGCTGCGTAATAGAGAACTCCGCCGAGTAGGTCTCAACCAAGACAAGCCTGTCATCGAACATAGAGAATGAGTTCCCCGGCCATACACTGAGGACGGCAGATCGAGGGATCAGCCCCAAACTAAGGCGCGGAAGGCGCATTGCGGACAGTAGTCGATCGAGCTGTCCGATCATGACCTCCGGGCCCCCAAAGTTGGTGTAGAGGGCCTGTTCGCCAAGTAGCACATTGAAAATCCGGCCCCCTCGATACAGGTACTGCTGTCGCTCAAGCCGCTTCGCCACTGCGGCTTCCGTGTCATTTGGGATCTCATAGAAGGCGACAACCTGCTCGAAGGTCTTTGCGGCATATTCTGGCGTTTGCAGCGTCCCCCACACTAGCGTGGGATGCCAGATGCGGAAGACCTTGGTTTTCGCGTAGACCGGCAAAGCCTTGCTCTGCCTTTTTTCCGCGCCCGTCTGGAGCTGTCGACGCCATTCAAGCCATAGCTCGTCGATGTGGCGCACCATCGCTACGAGGTCCTCGACGTGTTGCTCCTGGCCCGTCGCCGCGCACCAGGTCCTAATGTCCTCCTCGCTGGCGTTCTGCTTTCCGTTTTCAAGCCGTGAGACTTTCGACTCCTGCCAGCCGAGTGCACGGGCGAGTGCCCGGCCGCTCATGAATCCCGCATCCTTGCGGAATCCGCGGAGCCGGGCACCCAGCGCCTCACGTGCTTCTTGTGCCTGCGTACTCACTGATGAGTCAGGGCTTGTACTCGACGTGCGGGATGGCGACAGCCCACAGCAGGTCACGCAAGCGGATGCACTCGGTCACGATGTCGGGGTCTTCGATGATCTCGGACCCGAGCACCCGCCCCTCAGTGTCGAAGTGGCCCACGGCGAGAAGTCGATCGTCGTACAGCCACCAGTCGTTCCCGTTCACGGGGAAGGTGACGCCTTCAGGCAGCTGGTGTCGCGGCAGCCAGCGAATGTCCTCACCGACCTCCAGGTTGAGGCGGGTGAGCGAGTGCTCCCAGGTGACGTACTGGCTGTGCGGCTCGGTGACCACACGGACGCGACGTACCGTCTTGCCTTCGCCCGTGACGCGCTTCATCAGCGCCTTCCAGTCGTCGAGCCAGGCGTAGTCGTCGGGCTCGCCCCTTTTCCATCGGGCGTACGGCGTGTCCTCGATGGGAGAGCCGTAGTCGTCCCTCAGCTCCAGGTGAAAGGCGTCCCGCTCGAACCTGTTGAACAGCTTGTCGCGCTCAGCGCTGGTGATCAGGTCCACTCGTCTCCTCCAGCAGGGCCACGATCGAGGACTTGGGGACCTCGATGCAGGTCTCGTAGTCGGGCATACGCATCTGGCTCAGGGCCTCAGCATCGTGCATCTCCGGGCCCTGAAGGACACACGTTCCCTGTTCGGTGAGGATCATGATCGGGTCCGTGAACTGCTTAATCTCGCCGTTCTCGTGGCCGTCCTTGGTCAGGTGCTCGAACAACTCGGTCGGCACCTCGATGACGGTCTGTCCCGCCGGCACGTCGAGCTGCATGAGCAAGTCGTTCGCGTACACCTTCCAGCCTTGGATCACGTAGGTGTCCTGGTCACTCGCGTACAGGGTGGGGCTGTCTCCGGGGGTGGAGTTCTTACCAAGGAACCGTAGCTTCATGGCTTCTCTCCCGTCCGCTGCCTTGCGCCGGTTTGCGCGACAAGACGATGGTCGCCAGACAGTTCGACGCCGTCAATCGGCTTGCTGCAAACTCGCGCAATTTGCTTGGGACTTGGGAAGCGACCGCTCTACGTTCGTCAACGAGCCAAGCAGCCAAGAAGCCCACGGCAGCGTGCGGCACCGAGGGGAGACGCGTGGTGATCACCGTGACACGGATACAGGATGCCCGGCCCGTCGATGTGGAACTGATCGGCGACAGCACCGACGCCGCCCTCCTCATGGAGCTGGGCACCACGACCCGCAACCAGATCAACGTGAAGACGCCGATCCTGACGGGCCACCTGCAACTGCTCCTGAGCGAGGATTTGGGCGCGGACGAGGACGAGGCCGTCAGAGAGCTGTTCCGCCAGGCTTACGCGCTCCTCGACCTGAGCCGCCGCCCCTCGCAGGACGCGCCGACCTTCGTCGCCTACTTCTACATGCGCGAGGTAGCCACCCTGACGCGCCGCTTCCTGTGGGTCTACAGCCAGAGGAACGGGCTCAGTGCGCCATGAGCCCCAAGGCGCAACAGATCGCGTACGTCGTGGCGCTGCTCGCGTTGGTGGCCGCCCTAGCGCTTGGCGTCTTCGCCGCCCCGGAGGTCGACACGCGCGTCCGCTCGGCTGGCGTCAGTGGGTCTTCCAGGGCCTCGTGATCCTCATCTCCGTCTCGATCACGGCCGCTTACTGGCGGCTGACCACATGATCTTCCGCCCCCGAGGTGACCTCTGCCGGTTCCCTCTGTGCGGCTTCCCCTCGTGGGGCGGAACTCAACGCCCACCCCGGCTCCGAGACAAGGACAGGTCAGGCCGAGGTGGGGCGCAGGTGCACGACGGCGCGGGGACCGAATCTCCGCACAGCAGATGCACTGAGGAGGACTACCCCTCATGGACCTCTACAACCTGCCCGTCGCGGGCGCTCAGTTCGAGAACTACTGCGGCGGCAACCTCCAGGGCGAGCACGAGTCCTGCGTCGAGGTGGCCGCGATCCCCAGCGCGGGGTCGGCCTTCGTCGTCCGGGACACCAAGCCGGAGGGTGCCGGCCTGGAGCTGCGGTTCACCGCGGAGGAGTTGGACGACTTCACGCGCGGCTGGGCCCGGAAGCGTTCCCTCACCCTCTAGCCTGGCTGCCCCTCGGTCAGGCGGACATTTCAGCGGGTCGCCCTCGTCAACGCCGAGGGCGGCCCGCCCCACCCCCGGAAAGGCACAAATGAGCTGGTCAGGACACTGGCACGGGTACGGCCCGTGGGTCGGCCCATTGAAGGTGTACGGGCGGGAGGGAGGTCGGCGTCCACCACACCCCAACGGCGCCCCCATGGTGCTGGACCCCGAGAACAAGACGCAGGTGGATACCCTCAACCGGTACCGCGAGGCTGCCTCCGAGTTCCAGTCGGGCAACGTGCCACCGACGATGACCGGCTACTGGCTCATGAAGAAGCACCTGGTCTCCGCTGACCGCACCTGGACTAATGTCGGAGTCGCCCTTGCCTGGCTGACCAAGCACTACGAGGCGAACCCTCCGTTCCAACGCACTGACGGACTCCAGGCGTACTGCGGCCTCGACTGGAAACTGGAGTACGCCGAGGACGTGCTCCCCCGTGGGGTCGACGTGAGCTGGGTGTACTACATGCCTTCCGAGAACTTGACCTCGTACTCGGTGGTCTGCTGCCCGAACCGGTTCCACCCGGAGATCCCCTGCCCGTTCCCGCCGTCATAAGGAGTCGATGCCATGTCGCTGAGCCTCTTACTACCCGAGGATGGTGTGACCGAACTGCTGAACACGTGGCCTGACGAGCCGCGCGTATTCGAGCGTGGTAAGACAGCGCTCGACGAGACGGTCACCGAGGACCTCCTCACGGGCTACACCTTCACGGGGTGCGTGCCGGCGAACGAGATCGCGGTCGTGCGGGCCCCTGGCCCGTCACTGAACCAGAACGCCTACATGACCCATGGCCACACCGACGCGGCCAAGCTCCGCAAACTGTACGACAACGGGTACACGATCCGGCTCGGCAACCTGCAACGAGTCATCCCGTTCATGACGAAGGTCTCGCGCGGTATTCAGGAGGAGACGGGCTTCTCCAACTACATCCACGCCTTCCTGACCCCGCCCGGCAACCAGGGACTACGCCACCACTGGGATCAGCAGATGGCCGTGATCGTGCAGACCGCCGGCACCAAGCGATGGCAGCTCTGGCGCCCGCCGGTCGAGGCCCCCATGAGGGAGTACAACGAGTCGTGGCGCGTCTGGCGCGACCACTACATCCCCGAGTGGGAAGCCGCGGGACCGGAGTTGGAAATCGACCTCCGGGCCGGGCAGTCGCTTCTGCTCCCAAGGGGCTGGGTCCACAACCCTCATGTGGCCGACAAGGATGAGCACAGCGTCCACCTGACGTTCGCCATCCGGGAGCGCACGCCCCTGTGGCTGGTCGAGAAGCTCGTAGCGGAGGCGATCGAGGACCCGTTGTTCCGCCGAATCGTCCTACCCGACAACATCACCGGACCAGCTCTCGTAGAACGGATGCGCGAGGTGCGGCAGGCGCTTCGCGAGCACCTGGACGGACTCGATCTCCAGAGCCTCGCCGCGTCCGTGCGTCAGGCCGCCATAACGGAGCTGGAGTACACCACCTGATTTCCGGTCTGGGCCCCCGGCCGCCCCCACCAGGCACGATGGAGTAGATCCGCAGGCGGCCTGTCCGTCCGCCAGGGCGGCCGGAGCTATCGTGCGCCCGAAGTGCCGGACGCTGCCGGCGCAGATAGGCCGCCGCCACCGCCACAGGATCGCCACACAGCGCTGAGAAACCCCGGAAACAGCTACAAAGAGTGAGCAACGATCACTCGCACCCTGAAACGAAAAGTGGCCCTTGCCCAGGCAAAACGCCAGGTCAGGGGCCTGCCCCCGAAGGGGCGGCAGACGAGTCGGGCTGTACGCCGGGTTCTGTCACCCGGTCGCCTCGCGGCGGCCGGGGAGACGGCCATCCATCTAGGACCGGCGTTGCCGCCGGTCTCGTGCGGTCTACCCGCGGACTCGGGCGGGCAGCCCTCGGTCGTCCGCGCAGGGACGCCGGGGCGTCCCCTTTTGACCTTGCTCCGGGTGGGGTTTACCGAGCCGCCTGAGTCACCTCAGGCGCTGGTGGTCTCTTACACCGCCGTTTCACCCTTACCGGGGACGTGGAAGTCCCCGGCGGTCTGTTTTCTGTGGCACTGTCCCGCGGGTCACCCCGGGTGGCCGTTAGCCACCACCCTGCCCTGTGGAGCCCGGACGTTCCTCGGGGAGATCCGGAGGGGATCTCCACGCGGCCGTCCGCCCGGCTCGTCTGCCGTGACTGACATGCTACCTGGCATGCGGGGACGCCGGGTGCGCGGTGCTTGACCCTGCCGCGGCGTCACGGTTTGTACTGAGGGGCATGAGGATCTCGGAGATCGCCGCGCTCGTCGGCGTCACACCGCGTGCCGTGCGGCACTACGGGCAGCTCGGGCTGCTGCCGGAGCCCGACCGGCTGGCCAACGGGTACCGGGACTACGGGCTGCGGCATGCCGTGGTCCTGGCGCGGGTGCGGCGGCTGACCGAGCTGGGGATGGGGCTGGCGGAGGTGCGGGACGTCCTCGCGGACGACGCCGGGCGGGAGCTGGCCGAGGTGCTGGAGGAGCTGGACGACGATCTGGCCCGGCAGGAGGCCGCCCTCGCCGAGCGGCGGGCGCGGCTCGGCGAGCTGATGAAGCAGGCGCGGGAGGGGCGTCTGCCTCCCGAGGGGCCGGTCTCCCCCGAGCTGGCCGGGCTGCTGGCGGAGCTGGGGCCCTCCGACTCCCCGACGGCAGCCAAGGACCGGGCTCATCTGGCACTGCTGGACGGCATCGTGAACGAGGAGCAGCGAGGGCGGCTGTTCGCGGCGCTGCGGCCGTACGCGGAGGACCCCGACGCCGTACAGCGGGTCCGGGAGCTGTACGCGCGCCTGGACGACCTCGCCGGGGCGGAGGCTGACGACCCCAGGGTCGTGCCGCTGGGCGACGCGCTGGCCGCGAGCATGCCGGGCGGGCTTCTGGAGCTGATGGGCGACGGGGCGGCGGCGCAGGTCGGCGGGCCGTTCGGGGAGGCGTTCCTCGCGGACTTCGCGCCCGCGCAGGCCGCGGCCGTACGGCGGATGCTGGCGGTGCTCGCCGGGCGGGCCGCGGGGCGGACGAACGGGGCCGCCGGGCGTGCCGCCGGGCGGGCGAGGGGGGCGAAGTGAGCGTCGTACTGCGCAGGCTGCTGGTCCACGAGGTGCGGGCGCTGTGCAGCCTCGTGCTGTGGCTGCTGCGGCGGCGGCACGGCGTGGGGCGGGGAGCGTTCGCGGCCGTCTACACGGGGCCGCAGACCGCGATGATGTGGGGATTTGTGTTCGTTTCGGTGATCGAGACAGTCGCGCTTGCGGTGCTGATCCCCTGGCCGCTGGGGCACGCCGTCGTGCTGGTGGTCGATGTGTACGGGATCGTGCTGCTGCTGGCACTGCACGCTTCCTGTGTCACCCGGCCCCATGTCGTGGGCGCGGACGGCTCGCTCCGCATCCGCTACGGCGCGCTGTTCGACCTCCGGATCGCGGCCGGGGACGTCGTGCGGGCCCGTGTCGAGCGCCGCTACCCGGAGGGGCGGCTGGTCCAGCACTGCGACGGGGACGCCGGCGGGACGCTGGACGTGGTCGTCGCGGGGCAGACGACGGTCGCCGTCGAACTGGCCCGTCCGGTCGGATTCGTACGGCCGCTGGGGCGGCGGGGCAGCGCGAGCACGGTGCGGTTCCACGCGGATGACCCGGGTGCGGTCGTCGCGGCGCTCACACGGGTGCGAACAGAACCTTCTGTCGACCCGGGTCCGCCTCGATGAGCCGTACCGGCATCCGCTCCCCGAGCGGCAGCGGGCCGTCCCCGCTCTCGATGCGGCCCACCACGGCCGGGTCCGCCAACTGGGCGGTGCCCACGGCCGGGTCGCCGTCCCGGACATCCACCACGCAGGCCTCGAAGGTCTCCCCGAGCCGGTCCTTCAGCAGCGCCGCCTCGACGATGTCGACGCACTCGCGTTCGACGGCGTTGGCGCGCCGCGCGCCGGTCTCCATCTCCTTCGGCAGTGCGTCCAGCGCCGCCGTCACCCACTCGGCAGGCTCCCGTCCGGCGACGGCTGCCACGCACAGCTCGCCCGCGTAGCGGTCGACGAGCCGTCGCAGCGGGGCGGTGCAGTGCGTGTACTCGTCGGCCACGGCGGCGTGCACGGACGGCGAGGGGAGTGTGCCGCCGGTGAAGACGGAGTAGCCCGCACCGCGCAGCAGGGTGGTGCACTCCTGGAGGAACGCGGCGCAGCGCGGCTCCCGCGGGTCGAGCGAGCGGATGAGATCCGCGTAGGAGACATGGTGCGGCCAGTCGATGCGCAGGGCCGTGGCGGTGCGCCGCAGCCGGGCCACCGCGCCGTCCGGGGCCGTGGGCAGGGTACGCAGGATGCCGGTGCCGGAGGCGGCCATCAGATCGGCGGCGGCCATGCCGGTGAGCAGGGAGATCTGGGCATTCCAGCCCTCGGCAGCGAGCGGGGCGCGGAACTCCAGGTCGTACGAGCCCGCCCGTTCCACGATCTCCTGCTCGGGGACGGAGAGCGAGATGCCGCCGCGCGCGATCTCCAGCCGCTCCCGCAGCCGGCCGATCACGGCGAGGAGCGCGAGGGGCTCCTCGGCCGTGTCGGCGTCGATCTGCCGCTGGACGCCCGCGTAGTCGAGGCGGGCTCTGCTGCGTACGAGGGCTCTGCGCACCTCGGTCCGCACGGTGCGGCCGTCCGCGTCGAGGTCGATCCGCCACAGCAGGGCGGGCGCGGTCTGGCCGGGGAGCAGGCTGGCCGCTCCTTCGGACAGGGCGGGCGGGTGGAGCGGAATCCTCCCGTCGGGGAAGTACAGGGTCGTCACCCGGCGGTGGGCCTCGGTGTCGAGCGCCCCGCCGGGCGCGACGAAGGCGGCGACGTCGGCGATGGCGTAGTGGACGGTGTAGCCGCCGTGGGGTGCGCGGGCGAGGTGCATGGCCTGGTCGAGGTCCGTGGAGCCGGGCGGGTCGACGGTGAAGAGGGGGAGGTCGGTGACGTCCCGGTCGGGGAGCCGCGGCGCCACGGCGGCGGCGTCGGCCTCGGCGAGGGCCTCGGGTGGGAAGGCGCCGGGGAGGTCGAGCGCCGTGCGCAGCGTGCGCAGGGCGGACCGGAGCGGGGCCTTGGCTGCGCCCGCGGTGTGCAGATGGCGGCGGGGCATGGACCGAGCGTATGGCGGGCGTGGACGGTCGGCACGCCGGGAGCGCGCTCGGCGCGCCGGAAGCCCGAGCCGGGGGGGGGCGGCACGCCGGGGGGCGGGAGCGCGAGCCGGGGGCGGCACGCCGGGGGCCGGGACGCTGAGGGCAGCACGCCGGGGACGGGCACGCCTGGGGCAGCACACTGGGGCCCGTGCGGTGGGCGCAGGCCCCGGCAGCACGCCCCTGGCCGGGCTCGACGCACCGGCGGGCGCACGCCCCTGGCCGGTGGGCCCGCCGGAACCGCGCCCACGGGGCCGTAGGCTGGCGCGGGGCCGCACCCCCGTCCCCGTATGTACGAAGGAGAGATCACCGTGCTCGTGCTGTTGCCGCCGTCGGAGGGAAAGGCCGCGTCCGGGCGCGGGGCCGCGCTGAAGCCTGAGTCCCTGTCGCTGCCGGGTCTGGCCGAGGCGCGCGCCGCGGTGCTGGACGAGTTGGTCGAGCTGTGCTCCGCCGATGAGGACAAGGCACGGGACGTCCTGGGGCTGAGCGAGGGCCTGCGGGGCGAGATCGCCAAGAACGCGCAGCTGAGGACCGCGGGCACCCGTCCGGCGGGGGAGATCTACACGGGCGTGCTGTACGACGCCCTGGACCTGGCTGCATTGTCGGACGAGGCCCGCCGCCGCGCCCGCCGGTCGCTGCTGGTGTTCTCGGGCCTCTGGGGTGCGGTCCGGATCGACGACCGGATTCCGTCCTACCGCTGCTCGATGGGCGTGAAGCTGCCCGGCCTTGGCGCCCTGGGCGCGCACTGGCGGGGCCCGATGGCCTCCGTGCTGCCCGAGGCGGCGGGCGACGGCCTGGTGCTGGACCTGCGCTCCTCCGCGTACACGACGGCCTGGCGGCCCAGGGGGGAGGTCGCGGGCCGTACGGCCACGGTGCGGGTGCTGCACGCGCAGCTCGACGAGGCGACCGGCGTCGAGAAGCGCTCGGTGGTCAGCCACTTCAACAAGGCCACGAAGGGACGCATCGTCCGCAGCCTCCTGGAGTCCGGCTCCAGCCCCGCGGACCCGGCGGAGCTGGTGGAGGCGCTGCGCGACCTGGGCCATGTGGTGGAAGCGGAGCCTCCGGCGAAGCCGGGGAAGGCGTGGGCGCTGGACGTGGTGGTCAGGGAGATCCACTGACCGCTCGGGCCGTGCGGCAGCAGGCAGTTGCACATGACGCAATGGCCGTTGCGTGCTCTGTGGCGTAGCCGGGGCCAAAGCAGATGGTGTCCGCGCTACGGCCGAGCGGGACCCCCTCGCGCGGATGCCGCTGGGTGGGATCGTCGGCCGTCCGGCCTCCTCCGGCTCCGTGGTGGGCCCGGCCGATGCCGCCGGTGCAGCCCTCCCGCACGGAGTAGGCAGGAGGGCCGTCTACATGAAGGCGATCTCCGCGTGGTCCGCCAGCGGGCGGTAGCCCAGGCGCTGGTAGAGCGCGTTGCTCGTGGGATTGGCCAGGTCCGTGAAGAGCAGGACCTGTTGCGCGCCCACCGCCAGGGCGGCGCGGGTGACGGCCGCAAGCAGTGTGGTGGCACGGGCGGCCTCAGCCGCGAGATGCTCATCCGCCTCGCGGCGGAACTCCTCGACGTCCTCGCTCAGTTGCCAGGGCACGGCAGGCGGCCGCTCAGCGCAGATGTGATGTGTCGTTGAGCAGCCGCACCGACGCGTTGCCGTCCGCGTAGTACGCCACGGCCGACAGCGACGCCGCCGACAACTCCATCCGGAACAGCGACTCCGGCGGCGCGCCGAGTGCCAGCCGGACCAGCGTCTTGATCGGCGTGACATGGGTGACCAGCAGCACCGTGCGCCCGGCGCTCCCGGCGATCAGCCGGTCGCGGACGGCGGCGACCCGGCGGGAGACCGTCGCGAAGCTCTCCCCTCCGCCGCTCGGGGCGGCCTTGGCCGAGGAGAGCCAGGCGTCGAGGTCAAAGGGGTACTTCTCCCTCACCTCCGCGAAGGTCAGCCCCTCCCATGCGCCGAAGTCCGTCTCACGCAGACCGTCTTCGATCCGCACGTCCAGACCGAGGCGTGCGGCGACGGCCGCCGCGGTCTCGCGGCAGCGGGCGAGCGGCGAGCTGACGATCTCCTGGATCGTGCCGCGGGCCGCGAGCGCCGCGGCGACGGCCTCCGCCTGGCGGCGGCCGGCCTCGGACAGCGCGGGGTCGCTGCCGCCGCTGCCGGAGAACCGCTTTTCGGGGGTGAGCGGCGTCTCGCCGTGCCGCAGCAGTACGAAGGTGGCCGGTGTGCCCAGATCGGGGGCCGCGGCCCAGCCGACCGCCGGCGACGCGGTCCGGCCTGCGGACGGGGCCTCCGGCCGGCCGCCGCGTCCGGCGGCCCCGGCCCCCGCCGCGGCCTC